>JBAVJG010000539.1:0-11361 GCA_049687655.1 Anaerolineales bacterium
ATCATTGCCTACGTGAAAAGTGTCCCGCCTGTAGACCATGTTACTCATGGGCAGCATTTTACGCCGCTGGCAAAGATCATGCTGGCCGCTGGGATGCTGGACAATTTGCCGGTTGAAACTGTCAGCCATGCGACCCAGGTGTCTGCACCTGAGATAGGTGTGAACAAAGAATATGGTGAGTACATGGTCAACACCAACGATTGCCGCGTCTGTCACGGCCCGAAATTGAACGGCGGTCCATTCCCTGACCCCACCATCACGAAAATTTCCCCGAACCTGACCCCGGGCGGTGAGCTCGCTGCGTGGACGGAAGATCAATTCATCGCAACCCTGCGGACCGGAGTCACTCCTGGTGGGCATAATCTTGACAACGAATTCATGCCATGGAAGGATTATAGTAAATTCTATGATGATGAATTGAAGGCTATCTGGCTGTATTTGCAATCGCTGCCGGCTGAGAGTCAGTACACAGAGTAAGCTTACTCTCAAGCAGGGCAATTAATCAAAAACGGTGGCCTCCATTTAAGGGGCCACCGTTTTGTGGATAGGGTGGACAAAAGTACCTGCAATGAATGGAAGCAGGTTTAGGTCTGTGAAAGAGGCGGGGACGTCTACGGGGGTGGGGTTGATCCAGCGAGTCATACTTGCATTATACGGGAACTGCGAGGCGATGTCCGATTAAAAAGGCCAGAGTAACGGCAGGACCGTCATCGCGATAATCAGGCCGATCAGCAGCATGGGGGCGCCGATCTTGATGTAATCGATGAAACGATAATTGCCCGCGCCCATCACCAGTGTGTTGACGGGTGACGCAACGGGCGAAGCGAATGCCATCGAAGCGGCGATGCCGACAGCCATGAGAAACGCGTGCGGTTGAATACTTAAGTTGTGCCCGGCGGCGAGTGCCAGCGGGGCGATCAGCACAGCTGTTGCTGTGTTGGATAAAACCTGCGTGAAAATGGATGTAGCGATGAATAATCCGCCCAGTACCCAGATAGGGCCAAGCAAGCCGAGCGTGTTGGTGAGTGATGCGGCTGCCAGGTTGACCATACCAACATGTTCGAGAGCGGTACTCATTGGCAGCATTCCGGCTACCAGTACGATAGATTTCCAGTCGATAAAGCCATATGCTTCGTCGATGGTCAGGCAACCGGTCAGGATCATGAGCAGGGCAGCTAACATGGAGGTGGTGGTAAGCGGCAGGACTTCGCCAACCATGCTGAGGAGCATCAGTACCATGATGAGGGCTGCGATGGGTGCTTTGGAGCGATTGGCTGGCCCGAGCATGGATTCTGGCTGCCCCATGACGACAAAATCGCGGCGGCGTTTGCGTAAGGCCAGGATATCGTCCCATGAACCTAGCACGAGCAGGATGTCGCCAAAGTGTAGGGTAGTGGTTTTCAGGTTGAGCGCTTCGTTTGCGCCGGGACGCTGGATGCCCAGCACACTCAGCCGATAGCGGCTGCCAAAGCGCAGATCGGTGAGGCTTTTGTCGATCAAGTGGGATTCAGGTGGCAGCAACACTTCGGCCAGCCCGACTTCCTGATTGATAATGGACTTGTCGTCTTCTGTTCCGGCCGGTTGGACACCCAGGTTCCAGGATGCGGCTAAGTGGGCCACATCTGTGGATGTTCCCTGGACGAGCAACAGGTCTTCAGCGTGGATGCGGGTTTTTGCAGAAGGTTTTATGCTGAACGGTTTTTCTGCCTGCCGTACCAGACGCGTTTCGCCAACCTTGACCACGGTACGCTCTGTAGGGATACGACGTATCTCGATAATATTGACACTGAAGCGTGCTCCAAACTCGCCTTCTGTGATGGTTTTGCCAATTAGCGGGGAGGTTTTTCGCACCCTTAACCGATAAAGGTTGTCTGGTAGGCGGTAACGACGGGCAATCTCTTCGGGAGTCTCGACGCGCTGTAGGTCCTGTGTGGAAACGTGGTCTGGGAGCAGGCGTTTGCCGATCGTGAGCATGAAGGCCGTCCCGGCGATGATCAGTAAAAACCCGATCGGTGTATAGTCAAAAAAACGAAAGGGTTGTGCGCCGCTTTCGCGCAGAATTTCACTGACGATTAGATTCGGGGGCGTTCCGATCAGGGTAGCTGCGCCGCCAAGCAAGGCCCCAAACGAAAGCGGGATCAGAAGTTTGGATGGACTGACGCGGGCGCTGGCTGCCAGGCTAATGACCGCCGGAAGTAAGACCGCAACTGTCCCGGTGTCGCTCATGAAGGCAGAAAGAAACGCTACTGCCAGCATGACGGTCACGATCAGACGCGTGGGGTTGGTTCCAGCGATCTTGAGAATTTGATTGCCGATGGTGGCGGCTAACCCGGTTTGTAACACACCGCCACCGATGACAAACAGCGCAGCGATGGTCAGCACGACCGGATTAGAAAATCCGGCAATGGCTTCAGCCGGTTTGAGCAGACCGGTCAGCATGAGCGCAATGACCACGATTAACGCAACCACGTCCACACGCAGCCATTCAGTTACAAAGAAGATGATAGCAAAGAGCAGGATGCCTAATGCTAACCACATGTTTGGAGTCATAAAAACTCAGTTAACCGTAGTGGCGCAGAGAAATAAATTAATACTCCCTGAACTCGGCGTCTCTACAGTGAGAAGTGCTAAAGTGGCTCAAAACGTGCTGTAAAGTGTCTTAGGAGTTCAGGGGCGTAAGTAAACTTGTAGCCGCGGACTTTTGGCGCGCGGTCCTTGATGCGAGCCAGAGAGTCAGCAACGTAATCCAGGTGGGTCTGGGTGTAGGTGCGGCGGGGGATGGCGAGTCGCAATAATTCAAGTTTCGGGAAAATCATTACCCCCGTATCGGGGTCGGGATAGGCAAACATGACCGATCCAATCTCCACACCGCGGATGGCGCCCTCGCGATACAGTTCGACCGCCAGCGCCTGCCCGGGAAATTCGGCCTGCGGGATGTGTGGCAGGACGGCGTGTGCATCCAGGTAAACGGCATGTCCGCCCGCGGGTTGGATGGTGGGGATGCCGGCCTCGTTGATACGCCCGGCGAGATAGGCGGTTTGGGCCAGACGATATGCCAAGTAGGTTTCGTCCAGGCCCTCGTACAGGCCAACGGCCATCGCGTCCAGGTCGCGCCCGGCCAGGCCACCATAGGTTGGGAAACCCTCACGCAGAATCAGTTCGTTCCTGATATTTTGGAAAAGCGCCTCGTCATTCAGACACAGCAGGCCGCCGATGTTGACAATGGCATCCTTTTTAGCGGACATGCACATACCGTCGGCCAGACTGAACATCTCGCGTGCGATCTCGATCACGGATTTGTTCTCATAGCCGGGTTCACGTTGCTTGATGAAGAAGCAATTCTCGGCGTAGCGCGCCGCGTCGATGAAGAACGGGATGCCGTGCTCGTGATAGACGCCCGCAATCGCTTTGAGATTTTCCATCGAGACTGGTTGCCCGCCGCCGGCGTTGTTGGTGACGGTGATCATGCCGAAGGGGATGTTGTCTTCGCCGGTATGCTTGATGAATTCGCGCAGCTTGGCGATATCCATATTCCCTTTGAAGGGATGTGGTTTCTCAGTATCAAAGGCCTCGTCGATCACCAGGTTGGTGGGACGCCCACCGCGTGCGCGGATGTTGGCGTCGGTGGTGTCGAAGTGCATGTTGGAAGGGATATAGTTGCCCGGCTTAACCAGACAGGCGCTCAAGATGTTCTCGGCAGCACGTCCCTGGTGGGTTGGGACGAAGTACTTGAAACCGAAAACGTCCTCAACTACAGTTTTCAGACGATGGTAGGAACGCGCGCCCGCATAGGATTCATCGCCGCGCATGAGAGCGGCCCACTGTTCCTGGCTCATGGCGCCTGTGCCGGAGTCGGTCAGCATGTCGATGAATATGTCTTCGGCCTTGAGGGCGAAGACATTGTAGCCGGCTTCCTTCAGCCGGGCTTCGCGCGATTCGGTTGAGATCAAGCGGATGGGTTCAGTGACTTTGATACGAAAGGGTTCGGGGGGATAGTAGGGCATGGATTTCTCCGTTATTTGATGTATATTCCATTCTACAACAGAAATAAATCTTGGGCGTGTATAATAACGTAATGGCAAGAAAAATCCGCTTGACCCTGGCAATTCTGATTTTAACTGTCTCTCTGGCGCTGCTTATTTGGGGCTTATGGCCCAATTCTGAGGAGACGCGTATTGTGCCGGTGGACCCGGGTCAGATGCAGTTGCCGACGCCGGTTTCATTCTATTTGGGGGCGATTGGTTAGGGATGTCAACGCATCGAAATCTTTACTTATTACTTTCCGGGTTGGCATTGATTGCGGTGAGCCTTGCCTGTGGATTGGGCGCAGGAGGCGCCGCTCCCGAAGCTGCGGCCCCTGAGATGACCGCTCCGGTAGAGCCTGAAGAACCTGCGCAGGAAGAGCCTCTTCCCGAATTCCTGCCGACAGAGTCGATTTTATTTCCCACCGCTTTGCCACCTTCGATCAGCGGTCTTAAAACTCCTACGCCGCATATCGACCTGCCCCCGGATGGCGTTTTTCCAACTCAGCCTGCCGGGCAGTCCGTGCAGCCAGCCGTTCCCGAGTCCCGTCGTTTGACATTGGAGTTTCCGCCTGTCATGCGCACGGGCGACTCGGTCCGCATCCGCTTGCAACTTGAGGTAGATGATCGGGGCGGTATCACACCGACCGCTGTGGTCGAGGGGAACGTGGTCACCGGGGAAATGATTGAAATTCCCAATTTATATGAAACTCACAATGTAATTGCGGAGGCGCGCCTGGACATGGCCGGTATGGAAGTGCAGCCGCCAGGGGTAATTAGCGAGTCATTATTTCCCGGGCAACCGGTCACGTTCTTTTGGAGCGTGCGCCCTGAAGATTCGGGCAGGTATGAGGGCACAGCCTGGCTGCATCTACGCGCTGTGCCAAAGGGGGGCGGTGAGGAGACACGCATCCCGGTCTCGATTCAGTTTTTGGAGATCGAAGCCAAATCCTTCCTGGGATTCCTGCGTGGAGGCACGGCCCGCGGCATCGGGGTGTTGGGTTCCCTGATTGGGAGCATCTTGGGTTTCCCGTTTGTGGACGATTTTGCAAAATGGTTGTGGGGAAGACTCAGGCGTAGATAGCCTGGAAGATTAAGAGAATTTGCATAAATCATGCGATTTCCGTACCAATCAAATACGTGACGAATATCACCTGAATTATTGACATGCATTCGTATGCCCCGATTGGGCAATATGGTACAATCCCATCGACCCAAAATTCGGGCAATTTCTATCACTTTTGGGAGTGCTTATGCAGAACGAATGGCTTTACATCGGACTATTCCTGATTGTTGGAGTGGCTCTCCCGGCTGCTGCGCTGATTCTGGCGTGGCTGATATCGCCTAAGAAGTCAAATCCAATTAAAGACAGCACGTATGAATGTGGGATGGAGACCGTCGGCGAAAGCTGGGTCCAGTTCAAAGCACAATACTATATTTTTGGGCTGGTCTTCCTGATTTTCGATGTTGAAATGGTCTTCCTGTTCCCATGGGCTGTCTCTCTCGGCAATTTGCCGCTCTTTGCGGTACTGGAGGGTATCGTCTTTATCCTTATCCTCGTAGCCGGATTGGCCTACATTTGGCGCAAAGACGCGTTGGAGTGGGTCTGATTTAAATCTGTAAAAGAAAAAGGCTGAAAGGATAAACCTCCTCTCAGCCTTTTATTTGTGTCCCGACAGGGATGATGTTGTGAGGAGCGTTCAATGAATTTTTGGACCAACCCAATACAAATGACGGCTGACTGGTTGATGGGTTTGTTCACAGGCTGGGGAATGACCGAAATCCTGGCGAGCATACTCACTCAACTGCTTGGTATCATCATATTGATCACCATCATGTTGGTGATCGACATAATGTTGGTCTGGATCGAGCGCAAAGTCGTCGCTCGTTTCCAGGACCGGCTGGGGCCAAACCGTGTAGGTCCATTCGGTTTGATCCAGCCTTTTGCCGACATTATCAAGCTTTTCATCAAGGAGAACATTACCCCGACGGGTGTGGACAAGGTGGTTTACAACCTGGCTCCAGTACTGTCTGTGTTCTCGGTGCTGATTCTGTGGGCCATTATTCCGCTAGCCCCGGTTATCATCGGCGTGGACCTGAACGTCGGTTTGCTGTACCTGGTGGCAGCCGGTGCGGTCGGCACGCTGTCCATCATTATGGCGGGCTGGTCGTCGAATAACAAATTTGCGTTGCTGGGTGCCTTTCGCCAGGTGGCCGCCATGGTTTCGTACGAAATCCCGATGGTGGTGGTCTTGCTCATCCCGACTGTTCTGGCCGGGACGATGGGAATGCTCGGTATCAGTGAGGCGCAACAAGGCATGTGGTATGTCTTCCTTTCGCCGCTGGGCGCGTTGATCTTCCTGATCAGCGCCGTGGCTGAGCTGGGACGCGCGCCATTTGACTTAAGCGAAGGCGAATCAGAAGTTGTGGCCGGTTTCCACATCGAATATTCCGGGATGAAGTTCGGCTGGTTCTATGCGGGCGAATTGCTGCACGCTTTCACCTTCGGCGGCTTCTGGGGCATCCTGTTCTTTGGTGGTTATCATTTCCTCGGACTGGAAAACCTGGGCCCGTTGGTAGCGGCAGCCATTGTGCTTCTCAAGGCGTTGCTCGGTTACTGGGTCATCATGTGGATCAAATACACGCTGATGCGTATCCGTATCGACCATATGCTGGCATTCAACTGGAAGTTCCTGGTTCCGCTTTCCCTGGTTGTTCTCATGGTGACGGCTTTGCTCAACACGCTTCTGCGCGGAGCCTCAACCTGGGTCGTGGGCCTGAGCATGTTCCTGTCAAACGTCTTGATCGCATGGATCACGATCGAGATACTGCGCGGACGCAGCCGGACGGAGCGCGAGAAGGCAGAAGGCCCCACGCAACCCGTTGTGGAAGCCCCGCTCCAACAGGGCGGGGAAGCAGTAAATCATTAAAGGTGGGAGGAACTGATATGACAATTCTATTTCTGATAACTGCGGTAGTCATTCTGGCTTCGGCTGTGATGGTGGTGACAACCCGCAATCTGGTCCATGCCGCGTTATGGTTGGTGTCCGCACTCTTCGGGGTGGCGGTACTGTATGCCGTTCTTAATGCGGGATTTATCGCGGTAGTGCAGGTGGTGGTCTACATTGGTGCGATTGCAATCCTGTTCATCTTCGCCGTTATGCTGACCCGCAGGGAAATGCGTGATACAGGTCCAGGATTGAACCAAAGCTGGTGGGTTGCTGCTGTTGTCAGCCTGTTGACTTTCGGCGGGCTGGCGTATCTGCTCTCGAATTGGAGCGGCTTTTCGCAGACCTCAGTAGACCTCCCGGCTGAGTTCGATGCGGTGGAGGCATTGGGGAATGCCTTGATCTCCCCAGATGCATTTGTCCTGCCGTTCGAAGTGGCTTCCATCCTGCTTGTAGCGGCATTAGTCGGCGCGGTCTATATCGCGTTCAATCCCCGTATCGGGGATAATCGAAAATAGGAGCAGACCATGATCCCACTTTCCTGGTATCTCATTCTCTCCGCCGCGCTTTTCAGTATTGGCTTGTTTGGAGTGCTTGCTCGCAGGAATGCGGTTGCAATCCTGCTGAGCGTCGAGTTGATGCTGAATGCGGTGAATATCAACCTGGTGGCTTTCTGGCGTTATCTGGATCCAGTCCAGATGACTGGCCAAGTGTTTGCCATTATCGTTTTCGCCGTGGCAGCTGCGGAAGTTGCAGTTGGCCTGGCTTTGGTGATTTCGGTCTACCGTAACCGCAAGACGGTGGTGGCCGATGAACTTGACATGATGAAGTGGTAGGGACAAGTTATGGCAACTGAGACTCTTATCTGGTTACTCCCCCTTCCGCCTGTTCTGGCGTTCTTCCTGATTGTCCTGTTCACGAATAAGAGTAAAGCGCTCAGCCACACGGTGGCAGTGGGCGCGGCGGCTCTTTCGTGGTTGGGCAGCATGGTGGTTTTCTTCCGTGCAATTGGGGTGGAGCACCTGGGCGAGCATCCCTTTGAATCTTCGATCCCCTGGCTGCCGACCGGGGATACCTGGTTCAGCATTGGCGTGCTGATCGATCCATTGGGTGCGGCGGTTTTGTTCTTTGTGTCCATCACGATTTTCATGATCTTCCTTTATAGTGTCGGCTATCAAAACTTCGGCCAGCCAAAAGGCGACCATGACAAACCCGGTTTGCCGCCGCATGGCGCAACAGTGACTGACGAGCACGGACACAAACACACTGTTCCATCGATTGAGCCTTTGTACTCGCGCTTCTTCGCCTTCCTGGGGTTGTTCGCCTTCGGAATGTACACACTGGTGGTCTCCGACAATCTGCTGACCATGTTCGTCGGCTGGGAGATCATGGGTCTGTGCTCGTATCTGCTGATCGGTTTCTGGTACGCCAAGAAATCGGCACGAGACGCGGCAATCAAGGCCTTCATGACCACCCGTATTGGTGATGTGTTCATGCTGTTAGGTATTTCATTTCTTTACAGCGCGACTGGCACACTTTCCTTCCGCGAAATCTTCTCGGAGCAAACGCTTCACGCGTTGGCTACCACCCCGGCCTTTCTCGGTTTCTCCGTTTCCGGAATGATCGCGTTGTTGCTCTTCATCGGTACAGTTGGTAAATCGGCTCAGTGGCCGCTGCACGTCTGGCTGCCCGACGCGATGGAAGGTCCGACCCCGGTCAGCGCGATGATCCATGCGGCTACGATGGTTTCGGCAGGTGTGTATGCGGTCATCCGCATGTTCCCGCTGCTGACGGCGGATTTCACCGGTCACGGCCTGACGCCCACCATGAGCATTGTGGCTTTCATCGGTGCGTTCACAGCCTTGTTCGCAGCCTCTATCGCGGTGGCTCAAAACGACGTCAAGCGCGTGCTGGCCTACTCGACTATCTCGCAACTGGGATTTATGATCGCTGCGCTCGGTATTGGCGCTTATATTGCAGCTGCTTTCCATCTGGTCACCCACGCTTTCTTCAAGGCACTGCTCTTCCTGGGTTCTGGTTCGGTTATCCACGGTATGGAACACGGTGTGCTACACACCGGCAACCATGACGTGGATCCGCAAGATATGTTCAACATGGGTGGCCTGCGTAAGAAGATGCCTATCACTTTTTGGACATTCCTGATTGGTGGCTTTGCGTTGTCCGGTTTCCCGTTGATCACAGCCGGTTTCTGGTCAAAAGATGAGATCCTGGCTGATGCGCTTGCGCATGAGCATTGGGCGGTCTTTTTTACTTTGGCAATTGCAGCCTTCCTGACCGCTTTCTATACCATGCGCCAGATAACGCTGACATTCCTGGGCGAACCTCGTACCAAGGAAGCCGAACACGCGCAAGAAACTTCCTGGACGATGACCACACCGCTGGTGGTATTGGCCTTCTTTGCCATTACCTACGGTTGGGTTGGTATTCCAGAAGATTTCCTGGGTTTGCATTTGCCCCCCAATTGGTTCCACGAATTCGTAGGTAGCACATTACTTGCGCATCCTGAGCCATTGACCTTTAACTGGCTTCCTCTGTCAACTTCCCTGGTGGTGGCGCTTGGCGGACTGGGACTTGGATATCTGATGTATCGCAATATCAAGTCGCCGAATGAAGACAAGTTGCAAATCCACTGGCTGAAGAACAAATGGTACTTCGACGAAGCTTATGACTTCCTGTTCGTTAAACCTGCCTATTGGTTCGCTGAAACTTTTGTCTACAAGTGGATGGACAAAGGCTTCATTGATAGCATCTTGCACGCCTTTGGTCACGTGACAGCCTTCCTCGGCAACGGTATCCGCAATTACATTGACAAGCCGATCATCAACGGGTTCTTTGGAGATGGCACTGCCCGTATGACTCAATGGTTTGGTGGCCGCATACAGCCTCTGCAAACAGGCCGCATTCAACAGTACATGATCGCTTCGCTGGGTATCTTGATCCTCGTTGGCGGTGTGCTATTCTCCCTTCTGGTGCGGTAGGCGAAAAGGAGACCATGATGCATTTCATCAACAACTATCTTTTGAGCCTGATCCTCTTCCTCCCGACAATTGTGGCACTGGTCATCTTCTTCCTGCCCAAGGACGAGATGAAGTTCATCCGCTGGACGGCGCTGATTGGCAGCCTGTTCCCGTTTGCGCTCTCCCTGGTTGTGTGGTTCTCATTCAGTTCCAACGTTGATGGGTTCCAGTTCGAAGAACAATATACCTGGTATGAAGCGATAAACTCGACTTTCCACCTGGGTGTGGATGGCCTTTCTCTGACTATGGTCCTGCTGACCACCTTGCTGACGCCGCTGGCGATCCTGGCTTCGTTCAACATCAGCGACCGGGTCAAAGCCTACATGATGCTGTTCCTATTCCTCGAAACGGGTATGCTGGGCGTCTTCATGTCGCTCGACTTGCTGATTTTCTTCGTCTTCTGGGAAGTCGGATTGGTCCCGATGTACTTCCTCATCAATCAATGGGGGAGTGCCAACCGAAACTATGCTTCACTCAAGTTTATGATCTATACCATGGGTGGTTCCCTGGGACTCTTGCTGGCTGTCCAGATGCTGGGCGTCGCTTTCGGGACCTATGACCTGCTCAGCCTCTATGAACTCTGGCCGTCAGCCCAGACCTTGTCCAACCTCCCGGCCTGGCTGGATGTTGCTACCGTCAAAACAGTTGCCTTCTGGGCCTTCGTGATTGCCTTCGCGGTCAAAGTACCGCTGTGGCCCTTCCACACCTGGTTGCCGGATGCCCATACCGAAGCGCCTACCGCGGGATCGATGATCCTGGCCGGCGTGCTCCTGAAGTTGGGCGCGTACGGCTTCTTGCGTCTGATCCTGCCATTGTACCCGGAGCAGGCACAGGTCTTTGCTGGCGCGCTGGCATTCCTGGCAACGGCGGCTATTGTCTTTGGTGCCTTCGGTGCCTACGGCCAGACAGATTTCAAGCGTCTCGTCGCTTACTCGTCAGTCAATCACATGGGATTTGTGGTGCTCGGTATCGCAGCCGCTGCGGCAGCTTACGGCTCTAGTAATGAAATCTGGAGAGAAAGCTACCCAATCGCCCTAAACGGTGCCATCTTGCAAATGTTCAATCACGGACTTTCGGCGGCGGGTATGTTCTTCTTGGTGGGTGTAATCTACGAACGCACACACACCCGAGATCTGAACGACTTCGGTGGCCTGTTCCCGCTGGTCCCGGTCTATGGCGGCATCCTGATTTTCACCAGCATGGCCTCGCTTGGTTTGCCCGGACTGAACGGCTTTATCTCCGAATTCCTGGTTGTGCGAGGCGCATGGCCAATCCTGACCGCTTACACAGCTATCAGTATGCTTGGCCTGCTTTTTACTGGCGCATATATCCTGAAGGGTATCAAGAACGTAT
>JBAVJG010000540.1:0-4469 GCA_049687655.1 Anaerolineales bacterium
AGCACATCTTGATCGCGGAGGCCTTCCCGATATCATCCCCGATCATGCTGACCTCCAGCGGGCCCGCGGAGAAGCAATTCTCAATTCGCGCAGAATCTTTTCCCGAAAGGTACAGCCAGGTCTCGCCTGGTGCCCAGGCTGGGCCGCCGATGATGCCGCCGTCCACGAAGGCGATGCCGTCGGACGAGAGCATCTCACCTATACGCCGGGCTTTCTGTGGCGAGATCGCGTTGGCGTCCAGGTAGAGGCCCTTGAATCCATTTGCGATGACTTGCGATGCTACTTCCTCAGCAGCGTGCGGCGGACAGACGCTGATAATGATCGAGCATTCAGCGCACAACTCGGCCAGCGTACCCAGATCGCGCAGGTCATGTTCGGATGCGCGTGATCGGGTCGCTTCACTTCGTCCCTCGGAGGCGTAGCAGACCTGGTGTCCGGATTGAAACGCGGAGGCCGCCACGGAGATTCCCATCGCGCCGGGGTGCAAGATTCCGATAGTTTCAGACGTCATTGAGTTCCTCCTATTTGAACCGCAAAGCTCGCTAAGAGCGCCAAGATTAAACTCTTTGCGGTTTTCTTTAGATCGACAGCGATTCAGTATAGCATGGCCTTAAAATACCTGATATTTTAAGAGAGCCGCAAATGTAAAATGAAACAGGCGTGCTATAATGCGAACAAGTCCCTATGTCATTCGCACACCTGCACGTCCACACCGAGTATTCGCTGCTTGATGGCTTTTCGAACATCCAGAAGCTGGTCAAGCGCGTTAAGGAATTGGATATGCCCGCCGTGGCCATCACCGACCACGGCACGATGTTCGGGGTGATCGACTTTTACAATGCGGCCACTGCGGCGGGGGTCAAACCGATCATCGGCATGGAAGCTTACATGGCTGCGCGTGGGATGGGTGACCGCGATTCGAAGCTCGACCGCACGTCCTCTCACCTGTTGCTGCTGGCCGAGAACGAGACCGGTTACAAAAACCTGCTCAAAATTGCATCAGCGGCGCAGCTTGAGGGATTTTATTACTATCCGCGCATCGACCATGATTTCCTGGCAGCGCATTCCGAAGGCCTGATCTGTACCAGCGGCTGTATGTCGGCAGAAATCCCGCGCGCGCTATTGAACGATAATCCTGAAGAAGCCGTGCGGCGCATGAACTGGTATTACGATGTCTTCGGCCAGGATCGCTTCTTTGTCGAACTCCAGCATCACAACATCAAAGAAATCACCGAACTCAACCGCCGTTTGGTAGAGTTGGGGGCGAAGTATTCGGCGAACTATGTCGCTACGAACGACGTGCATTATATCAACCAGCCCGATTCCCGCCTCCAGGACATCCTGCTTGCCATCCAGACCAACTCGCTCTTAAGCGACAAAGAACGCATGATGATGTCGGACGACTCGTATTACCTGCGCACCGCCCAGGAGATGCAGCATCTGTTTGCTGAAGTGCCAGATTCGCTCAGCAACAGCCTGCTGATCGCCGAGCGCTGCAACGTAGACCTGTCATTCAAGGGTTACCATCTGCCCGATTTCGATGTCCCTGAGGGCTACACGGCGGAGACCTACCTGCGCCATCTTTGCGAGGCAGGGGCGCACCGCCGCTACGGGGAACAGGCGGGGAGCCAGAAGGTCCGCGAGCGGCTTGATTACGAGTTAGGCATCATCCATGAGATGGGTTTCGATGCTTACTTCCTGATTGTATGGGACCTGTGCCTTCACGCACAGAGAAATGGCATCTGGTACAACGCGCGCGGTTCGGCAGCCGGATCTATTGTTGCGTTCACCCTGGACATCACGCTGGTCGACCCGCTGGAGCACGATCTCATCTTCGAGCGCTTCCTCAATCCCGGCCGCATCAGTATGCCCGACATCGACCTGGACTTCCGCGATGACCGCCGCGCCGAGATGATGGAATACTGCGCCCAAAAATACGGTGCGGACAAGGTAGCCTCGATCATCACCTTCGGCACCATGGGCGCCAAAGCCGCGCTGCGCGATGTAGGCCGTGTGATGGACATCCCGCTGCCACAGGTAGACCGTATCGCGAAAATGGTCCCCTTCGTTTCCGGTAGAACGGTCAGCATTGAAAGAGATGCGATGGAAATCGCCGACTTCAAACAGGCCTATAATTCGGACCCAAAAATCAAACAGTTGATAGATACAGCTATGGGCATGGAAGGCACGGTTCGCAATGCAGGGACGCATGCCGCCGGTGTGGTCATCGGCGACAAGCCGCTGATCGAATACCTGCCGCTGCACCGCCCGACCAACAACTCCGAGGAGACACCCATCAAGTCGGTCACGCAGTTCGAGATGGGCATTCTCGACTCGCTTGGCATGCTCAAGGTGGACTTCCTGGGGCTGGCGACCCTGAGCACCATGGCGCGCGCCTGCGATCTGATCAAGCAGCGCCACGGCATCGAACTCAATCTCGACAACATCCCGCTGGACGACCCTAAAGCTTTCGAGTTGCTCGGCAACGGACAGACCGCAGGCGTTTTCCAGGTGGAAGGCGGCGGCATGACGCGCTGGCTGGTCCAGATGAAGCCTGAAAACCTGGACAACGTTATCGCCATGGTGGCGCTCTACCGTCCCGGCCCGATGCAGTTCATCCCCGATTACATCGCGCGCATGCACGGTGAAGCAGAAGTGGAATACCGCCACGAGGCGCTGCGTCCCATTTTCGAAGATACTTACGGTATCCCGGTCTATCAGGAACAATTGATGAACGCCGCCGTGCAACTGGCTGGCTACACCCAATCCGAAGCAGACGACCTGCGCAAGGCCATCTCCAAGAAGATCGCCGAAAAGGTCAGAAAACATCGTAACAAATTCGTCAAAGGCGCCAGCGAAAACGGCATCCCCAAAGACACCGCCGAACTGATCTTCACCGATTGGGAAGAATTTGCGCGTTACGGCTTCAACAAGTCCCATGCGGCCGACTACGGCGTCATCGCCGTGCAGACCGCCTACCTGAAAGCGCATTACTCCGCCGAATACATGACCGCGCTGCTGACGGTCACACGCAACGACACCGCCAAAGTGGCACTCTATGTGGCGGATGCCCGCGGGATGGGCATCCCCGTCTTGCAGCCGGACATCAACTCATCCGAATGGGACTTCACCATCGAGAACGGCGGGGAAAATGAAACCTCCATCCGCTTCGGCTTCAGCGCGGTCAAGAACGTAGGTGAAGCGCCGGTCAATCTGATCCTGGAGGCCCGTAAAGAAGGGCCGTTCAAAGACCTGAACGCTTTTGCCCGCCGCGTGGACCTGCGCGCCGTAGGCAAACGTGCCCTGGAATGTATGGTCAAGGTGGGTGCCCTGGACGGCTTCGGTAACCGCGCTGCGCTGCTGGCCTCACTCGACCGCGTGGTAGCGGTCAGTAACTCACATTTCCAGGCTGTCAGAGCCGGGCAGATGTCGCTCTTCGGCGCGGAGACCGGTGTCACCGAGAGCATCGTGCTGCCAGAAGTCAACAACGTGGACAAGCGCGAAATGCTCAACTGGGAGCGTGAGTTGATCGGCTTGTACATCTCCGACCATCCGCTCTCGTCTTATCAAAAGCAGCTCTCCCAGATTGTCAGCTACTTCTCCGGCCAGTTGCCCGAAGCGCAGCACGAGGAAAGAGTGCGCGTGGCCGGGCTGATCACCGGCATCCGACCTTATCAGACCAAAACGGGCAAGCCGATGGGCTTCGTCACGTTGGAAGACATTCAGGGCGTCATCGACCTGGTCCTGTTCCCGCGCACCTGGAAGCAATATGTCGAGCTGCTGATTATCGGGCAGATTTTTATCGTCGAGGGCAAGGTGGACGCCAACAGCAGCCCAGCCAAGATTCTGGTGGACAGCATCCGGACTGATTTCGAGTTGAAAGTTTCTCTGGACGAGGAAGAATCAGACTTGGCCATGCCTCCGCTGCCTCTACCGGATTCGAAACCTGTGCGCCTGTCCACAAAACCGACTATCCCGCCTCCCATGCGAACCCCGCAAGCTGTATCATCCCCGCAGGGGGCTCCCGTAATATCATCCCCGACGGAGAAACAAGCAACTCCGGCACGCGCAGGACGGAACGGCAGTTCGTCCCACGCTGTGGCCGAACCCGCACCGACCTACTCTCCCGAACCCGAATGGGACCATGACGATGTCCCTCCCCCGCCTGACGCCTTCCCGCCCGGCTGGGACGATGCCTGGCAGCCGGATTTCGAGGCCGCGCAAATGGCCTCCCGCCCGGAGCCAAAATTCAAGAAGAACGAACCGGTCACTTTGCCGCCAGAGGTCATTCCTGCTCCGGCACCTGAACCTGAGACCGAGATTGAGAAACCGGTAAAGGACAAGGTAAAGGAAGCAAACTCAGAGCCCAGTGTTGAGGCGTCTTTAGGGTTGGTTGTGCAGGCGGTCGAAGCACCTCTTGATTCAGCAGTCAAACTTCCCTCCCTGTATGCCCCAGTTGCGCAGACCGA
>JBAVJG010000541.1:0-2699 GCA_049687655.1 Anaerolineales bacterium
TCATCGACCCCGTTCCACCACAGAATACCTTCTGTGTTCCCCTGTTGGTCTTCGATATTCAGGCGCAGGTGTTCCTGAGCTTTTCCAATTTTGGCGACTGCCTTTAACTGTACGTTCCGCGATGCGAATGTCAATGGTGGGTTACCTGCACCGAACGGAGCCAGTTGTTCGAGAGAATCGGCCAGTTCTAGGCTGAGTTCATCCAGAGGCAGCCAGGCGCCGATATATATAGTCGGTTCCTCGAGCGCTGTTTCTCCCAGTATTTTTTCGATGGTTTTGCCCAGTCTCTTCCGAAAGGCGGGCAGGTTTTCCTGATCCAGTGCGAGACCGGCCGCCATGGGATGTCCGCCGAAATTCAACAGCAAATCCTTTTGTGCAGCAATGGCTTCGGTGATGTGCACTCCCTCGATGGAACGTGCCGAGCCACGCGCGGGCTCGCCCTCCGATGTATTGAGTAAAATAACAGGCTTGTTGTAACGCTCTTTCAGGCGGCTGGCGACGATGCCGACCACGCCGCCCGGCCAGGATGGGTGTCCCAGCACGATGGCGGGCTGCTCTAAGAGAGATGGCTCTTCTCGTAGTTGTGCTTCGGCGGCACGGTAGACCTGGCTGGTGAGTAGTTTGCGCTGGCTGTTCAAGCCTTCCAATTGGGCGGCCAGCACACGCGCACGAGAAGGGTCTCTGGTAATTAGTAATTCAACGGCAGGGTTGGCGTCGCCCAGTCTGCCCATTGCGTTCAGCCGTGGACCAATCACAAAACCGATGTAATCTTCAGTAGCCTGAGCGAGCGGCTGGTTTGCGAATTCAGCGATGATTTGCAACCCTAAACGTTCTGAGTTTCGCAGGGCTACCAATCCTTTTTGGGCCAGGGCGCGGGTTTCGCCTTTTAGCAGGGCTACGTCGGCAATGAGGCCGAGAGCTACTAAATCGAGCAAGCTCGTAGTAGCGACTTCAGTCGCTGTTTCAAAACGACTAAAGTCGTTACTACCAAATAGTGCTTCTGCCAGTTTGTATGCCACTCCGACACCTGCCAGGTTTGACAGCGGATGATCATCCGGTAGCATTTTCGGGTCAACGACTGCAGCAGCATCCGGCAAGGTTTCGCCCAGATCATGGTGATCGCTGATGAGGAAGTCCACGCCGCGCGATTTGGCATAGTCCACGGCGTTGTGAGCAGTGATGCCAGTATCGCAGGTCAGTATGAGTTTTGCGCCACGATCGATGATTTCGGTGAGTTGCGGGATATGGACACCGTGTGAGGAGACAGCCCGGATGGGGATGTGGTAAGTCACGTCTGCACCAAGAGCCGTCAGGGTTTGCATGAGCAGGGTGGTGGAGGTCTGTCCGTCTACATCGAAGTCGCCCCAGACGCAAATTTGCTCCCCGCCGCGGATAGCCAAAAGGATTCGTTCAACTGCGGCCTCCATGCCGGGAAGTTCGTAGGGAGAAGTTGGAGGTTGGGAGTCAGGGTCGATGAAAGCGAGCGCGTCTTCAGGCGTGCGGAGCCCGCGCCGGACGAGAGTACCCGTGATGAGCGGGGGCAGGTTCAGGTCCGCGAATGAGGCGGGGATGTAAACGGGGGAGGGGTTGATCCAGCGAATGGTCATTCCTGGTAGTTTACATGTCAGTGCCGCAAGTGTCAATTAAAAATCACCCGAAAGGGGCTTGCATTTTTCTGTGCAAAGATTATATTTGGATTGTTCGTATCCAAATATTGTTTTACGGAAAAGGAGATATTTATTTATGAAAATGGTATTTAAATGGATCGGCATTGGCCTTGGTTCATTAATTGGGCTGATTCTGCTCGTGACTCTTGTATTGTTTTTCGTCGGTAATGCCCGTCTGAACAAAACGTATAATTTCCCGTCTTCTGACCTGATCTTGCCCACAGACGTGGTCAGCCTGGAATTTGGTAAGCATCGCGCCGAAGTTTTGTGCGCTGGCTGTCACGGCGCGGATTTGAGCGGCGTCGAAAATTGGTTCAATGCTGGACCGCTTGGCACAATTGACTCGGCCAACCTGACATCGGGTGAAGGCGGCTTTGAACGTGAATCTATTTCGGTGGAAGATTATGTGCTCGCCATTCGGCATGGTATAGACTCGGAAGGCAAGCCAATTTTTATGCCGGCGGTGGTTTCTACTGCGGAATTAAGTGATGAGGACCTGGCGGCAATCATTGCCTATGTGAAAAGTGTTCCACCAGTAGACCATATCACCCACGGGCGGAACTTTACGCCACTGGCAAAGATTATGCTCGCCGCCGGTATGCTGGGCAAATTGCCGGTCGAATCTGTCAGCCATGCAACCCAGGTCGCCGCGCCTGCAGTGGGCGTGAATAAGGAATATGGCGAATATATGGTCAACACCAATGATTGCCGCGTCTGTCACGGGCCGAAGCTGAACGGCGGTCCATTCCCTGATCCTACCGTCCAGAAAATTTCCCCGAACCTGACCCCGGGCGGCGAGCTGGCTGCGTGGACGGAGGAACAATTCATTACGGCCTTGCGAACTGGTGTCACTCCGAGCGGGCATGACCTTGACAATGAATTCATGCCCTGGAAGAATTACAGTAATTTTTATGATGATGAATTGAAAGCCATCTGGCTGTATTTGCAGTCGCTCCCGGCTGAGAGCCAGTACACAGAGTAAGCTTACTCTCAAGCAGGGCAATTAATCAAAAACGGTGGCCTCCATTTAAG
>JBAVJG010000542.1:0-2297 GCA_049687655.1 Anaerolineales bacterium
TGATCTATGATTACCCGATTTCCATGCCCTTTATAGGTTCAATTGTCGGGTCACAAAAAATTACATTGAATGCCAGTGTGACGGACACAATTTTGCAGCCTGTTTGTCCATGAAGTTAGAGAGAGGATGAAAAGATGAGTATGAAACAATCTTCAGAACGCGGCCAGGTGTTGGTTATCATCGTGGTTGCGATGTTTGGATTAATTGGTATGACGGGTTTGGCAATTGATGGAAGCCGGGCCTATTCAGATCGCCGCCAGGCTCAGAACGCGGCCGATACGGCTGCACTGGCGGCGGCCCTGGCCCATGTTCGCACCCCGGACGAGAACTGGACTGCGGTTGGTTATACACGTGCTGCCAGCAATGGCTATGATGATAATGAAACAACAAATTATGTCGATATCTACTATCCGCCTATACAAGGTCCCTATGCAGGCAACACAGAATATGTGCAGGTTGTTATTTCTTCAATAATGGATACTATGTTTGGTGGTGTGGTAGGGATCAACCAACTGACCAACACTGTCGAAGCGGTTGCACGCATAACCCCGCCTGTCTATACAGATTTATATGATGGCAATGCTGTAGTTGGTCTTGCTTCCCATGAATGCAGCGCTGTAAAATATCAAGGGAATGCTGACACTACAATTACAGGGGGAGGACTGTTTGTCAACTCTGACTGTGACAAGGCGGCATTTTTCAACAAGAGTTCTAGCGCCTCGCTGACCGCTCCTTCACTTACCGTTGTTGGCGATGAAGAACATAAAGCTGGTGCGCTGAATATAGGCACAATTATTGAAAATGCAGCAGATCAAGTTCATGCGTATCCACCCCGGGAATACATTCTTCCAAATCCTGAATGCGAGGATAATGCTGCCCAAGATGGCGAATGGTTAACTCCCGGTAATTGGTCAGGGACGTTCCCGCCTGCTGGCGTGAAATATCTTGAGTCTGGTGTGTATTGTATAAACAGTGGAAACTTCAGGCTAAATGCCAGCGATTACCTTGAAGGGCATGGCGTATTTATCTGGGTGAATAGCGGCGACGTACGATGGAACGGCGGCGCTACGGCCAAATTGTACGCCCCAGAAACTGGGCCATACAAGGGCTTGTTACTGTATTTGCCTATCACAAACACTAATGAAATTGTGATCAATGGCAATTCAGATTCGGAGTTTGAGGGCACGTTTTTGGCTCCGGCAGCCATCATCACAATCAATGGTACAGGTGGTACAAACGGTATAAACGGTCAGGTTATTGGGTATACCATAGACCTGGGCGGCACTGCTGGTATAAAAATTAATTACGATGATTCAAAAACGTACGATGCCCTAACGTCCCCTTCAATTGAATTGATGCAATAAGACTATCAACTTTGTACCAAAAAGGTGCTCGATTTTCGAGCACCTTTTTGGTTGGGGATCATTCTGGCAATACTGCCTTTACCTTTTCAAGCTCTTGCGGTGTGATTGGCTTTTCCTTGGCCGTGTTACGTATGAAATCTTTGAGTTTCTTGAGTGGCAGGGCTGGTATGGGCGTATTTTCGGCATCGATTTCGATCCCCTCAGTAGTGAAGATCAGAGCAGCCTTGATCTCCGGGATTTCATCTTCATCCATCTCTTTGGAAAACATTTTTTGGATTGATTTGATCTCAGATTCTGCTTCCAGATCCGGGCGACCGATGCCTTCCTGACCGAATAAACGCATATAGTTCTGCAAGAATCCGCCACCGGACATTTTCCAGCGGTTCTTCCTATAGGCAACCTGTCCCCGTTGATGATAGGGAAGCAGCACCCAGATACCCGCCGGTCCGACTAACAAGTGCGCAACTGGTGTGGTCCAGTGATAAATACAGAAATCTTTGTGCAGGCCTTTGAGGCCGGCGTCCAGTCTTTCATCGGGACGCGGCGAGCGCCCCCAGCGGTTGCCGAAATACATACCGACTTGAGTCATCGTAAAGCCCAACAGCAGCGCGCCAACGGCCCAGACGAACAATTCAGGCCGCGTAAAAGAGATGTACATACCAGCTCCCAGCACAGCCAGCGCGCCCAGACTAGTGTATTGTCCGATTTTGGCATTTCGTTTGATCAGTTTTTCGTTTTTGATGATTTTCATTATTCTCTCTTTGTAACCACTGATGAACGCAGATGAAAATGTTTCTCCTCGTTCACAGCGTCCCCTCTTGGGGATCTCTGTTTTTTATTTTAAGCTTTCCTCGATAGCAATTTTCAGTGACTCGATCACGTTTGCCTCTGCTGCTTCCTTCGCTACCCGAATGGCGTTCTTGATCGCCGTTG
>JBAVJG010000543.1:0-2581 GCA_049687655.1 Anaerolineales bacterium
GTATGGGGGAGCAAATGTAGAGGAAACGATGATTACATACACGTATACATTTCGCACCTGCGCAGAAAAATCGAACAGGATACGAAAAGCCCGCGTTACATTTTGTCTATTCATGGAGTGGGGTATATCTTTGAAGAGCAGGGGATGCATCGCCCATTGAGAAAGCTTTGAGCAGTATGGCAACCGGTTCAAAGAAAAAGTTAGAAAACGTATAACAATAAGAATCTTTAAGAATCCTTAAGAATTCCCTAAGATTTTGTCTTGAAATGATTAAGGGAAAATGAATAAAATGAAGACATCTTAATGTTAGTGACAGATAAACAATATAAACGCAAAATTCCATCAAGGTTTGGATTACCATATTTGATTGAGAATATTGCTAATGGCATTAGATTAGAGGTAATAAAGGTTATGGTATGTACGTGATCGATTTTGTTCTCAAATTGGATATTTATTTCGAAGTCGTAATTCCGCTTGTCCCGGCATCGATGCCTCGGTAGGCGGATTTTTTTTATTCCCGTCTGTAATAGTCGATTCGTATTTAGTCTTGAGCACAATGAAACGAAGGAGGAACACATGCGTACGATTGTTGAAACAAGTCTTCGGTATCGCTTTCTGGTGATTACCCTGGCCGCGGTACTGGTGATCGTGGGGGTAAGCCAGATCGGGCAAATGCCGGTTGACACATTACCCGAGTTATCTCCGCCCTTTGTGGAGATTCAGACCGAAGCCCTGGGGTTGTCTGCGGAAGAAGTGGAACAGATGATCACCGTCCCGATGGAGCAGGATCTGCTGGCCGGAGTGGCCTGGCTGGACGTTATCCATTCCAAGTCGGTTCCCGGACTGTCCTCAGTGGTCATTTTCTTCGAACCGGGGACCGATATCTTCCGCGCACGGCAAATGGTGTCTGAGCGTCTGGCGCAGGCAGCGGTCGGTATTCCTCACGTATCAAAGCCACCGACGATGATCCAGCCGACCTCATCGGATAGCCGGTTCATGATTATTGGGCTTTCCTCACAGGAACTCTCCCTGATCGAGATGTCGGTGCTGGCCCGTTGGACGATCGGCCCGCGCCTGTTGGGCGTCCCCGGCGTGGCCAATGTGGCCATCTGGGGCAATCGGGACCAGCAGCTTCAAGTGCTGGTGGATCCGGAGACTTTGCGAGAGATGGGTGTTACGCTCGAGCAGGTTGTCGAAACTACAGGCAATGCGCTCTGGGTGTCTTCATTAAGCTTTTTGGAGGCTTCCACGCCCGGCGCTGGCGGATTCATCGATACACCTAACCAGAGACTGGGGATCTGGCACGTCTTGCCCATCTCCTCACCCGAGGACCTGGCCCAGGTGCCGGTCTCGCGCACCGCGCTGACCCTGGGTGACATCACCGAGATCGTGCAAGATCACCAACCCTTGATCGGAGACGCGATCGCGAATGACACATCCAACCTGCTCCTGGTGATAGAAAAACTGCCCGGGACAAACACCCTGGAAGTTACGCGAGGTGTAGACGCCGCACTGACTGCGCTCCGACCTGGCTTTTCCAGCATAAACTTTGACGCGACGATCTATCGGCCGGCGACCTTTATCGAGATGGCGATCGCCAATCTCACCCAGACGCTGGTCATCGCGGCGCTGCTCATTGTTCTCGTTCTTGGACTCTTCTTTTACGGTTGGCGCACCGCCTTGATCAGCTTGGTGACAATCCCTGCCTCATTGGTTGTAGCTCTCTATGTGCTTCACCTGCGAGGCGCATCCCTCAATGCGATGGTATTGTCGGGGTTGATCATTGCCCTCGGTCTCATCATTGACGATGCGATCGTCGATGTGGAACACATCGTACGCCGGCTGCACCGGAATCGCCAGGATGGCAATCCTGATACGGCGGAGCATGTCATTTTGGAAGCTTCGGCTGAAATACGGGGTACGCTATTCCTTGCCACCTTGATCATCTTGCTGGCGGTGCTGCCGGTCTTCTTTTTGTCAGGCCTATCTGGTGGATTGTTCCAGCCGCTGGCGCTTTCGTACCTGCTGGCAGTTCTCGCTGCGATGGTTGTAGCGCTCACTGTTACGCCAGTCTTGAGTCTGTGGCTCCTGTCCAACGAGAACATTGAGAGCCATGAATCACCGCTTACCTCCAGGCTACGCCGCAGCTACGAACGGCTTCTGACGCGGTCCGTCCGGAGTTCGAAGCTCGCGTACGCGGTAATCGTGATTTTTGTAGTAGGTGGCCTGATTGCGGTGCCGTTCCTCCGGCAGGAACAACTGCTTCCATCGTTCCTGGAGCCGTACGTAATGGTCCGGATGAACGGCATGCCGGGAACCTCCCAGCCGGAAATGTCCCGGATCGTTTCCCGGGCCAGCAGTGAATTGCGAACCCTTCCTGGTGTAAAAAACGTGGGTGCGCACGTTGGACGTGCCGTCTCCGGAGATCAGGTGGTTGGCATCAATTCGGCCGAAATGTGGATCAGTATAGATCCTGGCGCTGATTATGATGCGACAGTGGCCGCCATTCAAGAAACTGTGAACGGTTACCCCGGCCTGGACCGCGAAGTGCGGACCTACATGCAGGATTCTCTCAACCGGC
>JBAVJG010000544.1:0-4042 GCA_049687655.1 Anaerolineales bacterium
GTTTACGGGCAGGCGGGTGATATGGATTGTGAGATTGCGTTTCGAGGGGAAAAAGAGATATTGCCGTACACATGATCAATCTAACGCACGAATTTCTGGAAGCAGATCAAATTTATCTGGAATGAAAGCCATCGGTCTGCGGGGTGGGGCTCGCCCGACGATAAATCGTGCGGGCTAATCGCCAAAGGACGGTAAACCGCCCTGGCCTGTAAGCCCGGAGGGCTTAAGCATTTAGCCTGTCCCATTAATGGGCAGGCGGGTTATTGGGAAAAAGCCGTCAATCCGCGAGGTGGGGTGAGGGGCGTGTCCGACCGATGGTGAACCGCCCTGGTTTGTTAGCCCGGAGGGCTTCCGCTTTGAGCCTGCACCACTTGTCCTGTAAAGGGTTTATGGTCAGGCGGTTTATAGCCGACAGTTCGTCGGCTTGGTTTTTGTAACCGTGTGGTTCATCCCACTTCATCCTTTTTTGTCTTCTGTGCTCTTGCCCTGCCGAAGAAATTTAGCATCCCCCTTCAATCGGCGATATTGCGTATCAGTAAGTTGATACCAGGAATACCAACTAAAGAAAGCAACAAAACTCAATAACAAATTGAGCCAAATAAAAAGATTTGTTTTTAAGACATTGTTAGATACTTGCGTTGCAACGAAGAAGTTTGATGCAATGATTATCAAGATTGTATTGAAAGCCCAGCCACGACAAATTCTTAATCGACTTCTTCCATATTCAAGCAAATTTGACAAATACTCATTATTGCTATACAGCAGGCGTCTATCTTCTCTGGCAAGCTTTGAAGAAGAATAGTGTTTCTTGAGCAGCTTTGGTGTCCAAAACGCATCAACAAGAATGTCTGCTATTCGGTCAGTAATAATTCCGAAAATGTAAACGATTGAAAGGAAAGGAATAATAGCGGACACAGAAAACAATTGATCGAGTGGAGCCCAACCATATCCAAAAATGCTAAAAGTAGCTAACACTACCCAAATCATAGCCCCAATACCAATTACTATCAGTTCAACAAATAGGTCGGTTGTTCCCATAGCTCCTCCTTGTCTTATTTGGATTATAGCATTTTCAGAGACAGATTTTTTTGCAGGCTGAAAGCCGTAGGTCCGCGGGGTGGGGCGTGACTATCCGATTCCAAGGGGGTATTCCCCTGAGGGGGCATTGCTCACAGAGAAAAATCGCAGTACGATAACCTTGGAGGAAATACATGTCTTCCGCAGAAATCGAACCCTCCGGGCCCGAAAAAAGCCTCTCCAAGCGCACCATGCTTGCGGGACTCATCACCCTGGTGTTCGTGTTGGTGACATCACCATTTATCGCCAGAACGGTCATCTTGATGCTTCGTTCTACGATAGAGATTCCTCTACCTACACTGGATGATCCGGATGCCATCAAACCTGAAACCGTGGCAGATATTCAACTTTTGTCACACTGGGGAAATGGTAAGTTTAACAGCATCGCCTGGTCACCAGATGGACACTATTTTGTCATTGGGACATCCCTGGGGGTCAATCTGTACGATGGTCAAACCTATCAACTTCTGAGCTATACCAGTCTGCCTCTCAGGGACATCGAGCTACTCGCATTCTCTCCGGACAGTACTTTGCTGGCCGTGGCTTCAGAACGAAATATTCTGCTCATGGATCTTGCGAATGACAAAATCTTACAGCAATGGGATATGGACGAATCGATTGCTGATTTGATCTACCTCGCGGACGGCACCCTGGTTTGCGTGGTAGATGTGCGGACGGGCGGGAACACGCGCACAATTCTGAAATTGGATAATGAGCGCTGGAAGATGGTAAAAACGCTTGATGAAGACTTTTTAGTGGACATGATCTTTGTGCCCGAAATACAATCTTTTGTGGTCTATTATAAGAATTCGGTCCACCTTGTAAATCCGCTCAACGGGAAAGAGGAAGCTCTGCCTTATCATGTCCCGTACGAGGGTGATTTTATTTTCACCAGGAACACACTGATTACGCTAGATGGGGACAGGAATTTGCTTTCCGCTTACTCCGCAGACGGACTCCTGAACGGCAAAGTACTGGATGGCGCAATCGATTCACCGCTTGCCTCGCCGGACGGAAGCCTGCTGGCCGCCATCGGGCCTAATCCCAACAACGTGCAGGGGGATGCGCTTACCCTCTGGAAAATCCCCGAACTTGAGCAAATCCGCACCATCTGGGTTCCCGACATGAGTCTATACGTCCATAACCATATCGTATTTTCACCAAGTGGAGAGCGTCTGGCTTTGCTCGTATCGTATTCAGTGGTCAAAATTTTTCCAACAGCAGAAAATAACACCAGCGAAATCACCATCAACGATCCCTTTGCGAGTATCACTGATATTGCTTTCACGTCCCAAGGGGAAATCCGGGCGGTCAGTTGTTCCGGAACGGCAGTAGATATTCTGGAATTACCCTCTGCAGTCTCCATCGATGAGTGGTACTTTGACGAACCAACTTGCGGTCAACTGCTTGATGACGGTGTGACCCTTGCGATCTCGGAACCTTATGAACCGATTCATCTTTACAGGGTAGGTGAGATGGTATCACCTGTGATCGTCAGTGGTCACTGTTGCAGCAAATTCTCATCCACTGGCAGTGTAGGCGCATCGAGCGGGGCTATCGCCAGTTCGGGAGATCCTGTCCCCGTGACCATCTGGCAAAAGGAGTTTGGGCAGACGCAGAAGTGGAATTTTTTTCACGAAGGGCATGAGGCATTTCATATAGCTGTTTCGCCAACCGGGTATTATGTAGCAGCAACAAGCGGATCAAATACCTATCTTTGGGTGCATGGGATCAAGTCTGCCCAGACATATCCACCACTTATCTCTCGTATTGCCTTCTCGCCAGATGAAAAATACCTGGCATCCGTTAATGGCATTTTGGATCTCGAAACGGGTCACATCGATGCCATTGCAATTGAAGATGACTTCCAAAATTACCCATACCATACAAGGCCGGTCTTTTCACCTGATGGGCAAATTCTGGCAGCAGAAGTAGATGGGACATTGCGTTTTTGGAATACAGGCAGCGGCGCTTTGCTTGCCAAATTGGATGATCCAGACTTTACTAATTATGAGCTTATTTTTTCTTCGGATGGCAGATATTTGGTGGGTTTAGGAGAGGGCTTTGTTAATGTATGGGGTCTATCAACTTCGGAGTAATGTGCCATCAGACAGAGTCCGCTGAAGCGGCCTAGCCGACTTCAACCTTAACGGGTACAGGCAGTCGGCTTTGTTTTGTAGCTGCGAGGTTGAGCGGAGTGGAATGGATGCTCCAACAAACCCTACCTGAGAGGCATGTCAGGCGGAGGTATTCTGTCTATAATCAAAGTAGGAAGTTCGACATGAATGTGAATAAAACCATGTTTGGCCTGGGTTTGTTGATTGCACTGATCGCCGCCACACTGTTAGTGCTGGGTGTTATTGAATCGGGTGTTGCTGCCGCAATTGGTATGCTGGGTATTGGTCTGATCGCTGCATCAGGTCGCGCGGTGCGCAGCAAGCCATAACATGAAAGGCAGGTCGTAACATTTCGGCCGGTCTATGGGGGGGAGATTGTAAATTTCTTTTGTGCGGGGGAACTTTTTGCGAATCCATACGTCTGGAATAGACATCTCAATCTTTGGAGGCCAAAATGGTCCGCAAAAACAATCTAGTTGTCTGCTTTATCATATTCGCCCTGCTGGCGGCCTGCGCGCCACAAACTGCTCAGGAACCCATTCCGCTTGAAACGCAACAGATAGAAACATTAATCCCTGAAAGCCTGCCGTCCACAGAAACCGTTTTCCCAACCGAAATGCCTGCAGCTAACAGTGAGTGGATCACCTATCGCGATCCACGTTTTGGGATCGGCCTGGCCTATCCATGCTGGTGGGCCTTCACGCCCATGCCCACCGAGGGAATCGGCGGTGCCATCACTCTGCGAAGTTTCGACGAGGAATATGCCCGCGCTCATTCAACCAAAGGCAACTGGAACGGTGCCTTCCCGCCTGAGGGCGTATTTGCCATCGACATTGGTGTATTCGAAG
>JBAVJG010000545.1:0-9991 GCA_049687655.1 Anaerolineales bacterium
CTCAATGCTGAGAGCGGCGTGACCCTGATCGTTGTTACCCATGACCCTGAAGTTGCCGCCTACGCAGATCGCATCGTGCACCTGCGTGATGGTGGCGTCGATAAAGTAGAAGTTGGGGCAAGTATGCAGGTCAATAAGAGCGGACAAATTGTTCATGCATCGCGACCGGCATTGGCTTTGAATGGTGGCCTGTCTTTCAAGGATCTGGTGCGGACCGCCTGGGAAAATCTACGCCGCCGCCCGGTACGAAACGTCTTGACCGCTGCGGGCGTATTGATCGGGATCGTCACGTTGGTGGCGATGGTTTCGTTTGGGGTTGGTGTGCAGGCGGAGATCAACCGCAATTTCGAAGCGCTTGGCCTGGAAAACGTATTTATCTCCCCGACATTTCCCGAGGAAGAGGATGCCTTCGATCCATTTGGTTTTTCCGTTCCGGAGCAACCCTTGACCCCGGATATAGCAAACACATTTAGAGAAATGCCCGAAGTGGGATCGGTGACGCCGGTTTTGAACCTGCCGTCCAATATGGAGATCAGCCTGTCTTATGAAGACAAAGCGCTTCCGATCAGATTGTCGGGTGGGTTCGGGAATAGACAGAGAGGTCCGGGAGTGCCCGCGCCGCCGGAGATGCTGGCGGGCGTCGCATTAGGCGAAGGGGATACGCAGGGATTGACCCTGATCGAGGGCCTGGCCGATCAATTGCTCGAAGGCACCGAGCTTGGTTACGAGGATCTGGTCGGTCAAACAGTCACATTGACCATCCGTCTGCCACGCGGTGAGACGAGTGAGTTCATATCCCAGATCGTCGGGGTAGAGTCTGGCAGAGGTTCCAACTCCATTGACCTGGGTTTGGCCGAACGAACAGAGATCAAGGCCTGGTGGTATGGTCGCCCCGACACCTTGCAAACCGAGGGTTACGATATGCTGGTTGTGCGCGCTGTGGACCAGTTAGCTGTGCCAGCTGTGCTTGAATCCGCGGAGAGCATGTCCCTGGAAGCGCAATCTCTGGGAACCATCCTTGAACTTGCCAATCGGGTTCTGGCTGTTATGCAAGCTCTACTCGGGTCCGTTGGGGGTCTGGCACTGCTGGTGGCCACCCTGGGTGTGGCTAATACCATGATGATGGCCATCTACGAACGCACGCGAGAGATCGGGGTGCTCAAGGCATTGGGCGCGACCAACCGTGAAGTCCGCCGCATGTTCACGGCGGACGCGGTTCTGTTAGGAATCATTGGTGGGATTGTGGGCGTAATCCTGGGGACACTGTTGGGTCGCCTGGTCGATTGGATCGGACATCTTTATCTGGAATCCGAAGGTGTTCTTGGAATCGGGCAGATGTCAATTGTGCCGCCCTGGCTGGCGATCGGAGCCTTGATCTTTGCAAGTTTCATTGGCGTGCTGGGAGGGTTATATCCGGCAGCCCGCGCCGCACAGTTAGATCCGGTTGTGGCGCTCAAACATGAATGATTGCTATTAAATCTTTGATGTAGGACTGGAATTTATTGCCCCAACTCTTTAGATTCCAGACGCATTCTCGTGCACGCGCGCTTCTTCTTTTTCAAGAACCGTCCGGATTTTTTCAAGTCCTTCCAGGGAAATTGGTTGTGGGGTGTGATGATTGAGAATGTCTGCCAGCCGCAATCGAACACGCTCCTCCATGGAAAATCCGCCGGTATCTTTCCATTGCGAGTAAGGCAACCGATCTGAGAGTACTGGCACCCAGACTTCTTTTCGGCATAACAGCGCTGATTTGGGTTCGGCGATGAAATAACCACCCGGCCCCACTTTTTCGATCAGTTCCATCATGATGGTTTCTTGATTGACTTCAATGCCCCGCATAATACGCTTGACATATCCGATGACTTCGTTCGACAGGACCAGCAGTTCCAGGGAACCGATGTCCGCGCAGTCCAGAAAGCCGACGTCGTGTGCCAAACCCGCGCCGCTCAAGGCTGACATAAGGATCTGGGCGCTGATCTCCATCCCGGCCTGGGCATCCAGCTGTTTGCTTTCTGTCGAACCCGCAGTTCCCATAAAGGGCAGGTTGAGATAATAGGCTAACTCGGCGGCTGCGGCCGTGTTAAGGCACATCTCGGGTGAGCCATATGCCGGGCGGGCGGTGAACATGTCCATGACCATAGGAAGACCGCCGATAGCCACTGGCGCGCCGGGACGTTTGAGTTGAATCATCGCCAGCCCGCTTAATGCGGCTGCCAGGTAAATAACCAGCCCGCTGGCCGCGGTGATAGGCGACTCTATGCCCACCGTAGGACCGCCCAGGTAGACCACCGGGATCCCGTGTTGAGCGGCCCATAAAACGGTAGCAGTTTTCTCGTCCAGGTGTTGAAGCGGAGAATGGTAGGTCGAGAAGTAGACGAAATTTGGTTTTTCGATCATGTCCCGCTCGTCCCCCCTTACATATTTGGCGATCTCATAGATGGCTGTGAGCGTTTCGATGTCATTTGCCCAGGCAGCGATCGGTTTGCGGGTGTTGGTAATCATGTCCGCAAACTCATAGACGGGGGAAAGCTCCGGGGTGACATCGTCGTAGATGCTCAGGCTCATGACAAAGTCGATGTTTTCCAGTGCATCGCAGACGCGGGCCGTCATTCCGGCATCGCCCTTTTTAGCCCTGCGCCGTTCGCCCGTCACCGGGTCATTGAAGTTGGTACATGTCGGGCCGGGACCGAATTGAATCTGATGCGGAGCGACCTGGTAGGAATATTCCCCGTCCCGATCCCAGAGTTCGAAAGACCCTGGCGCTTGCTCCAGAGCACCCTGGATAATATTCCTGGGAATCTTGACCAGAACCCCATCCACGCGAGCGCCGGCGTTCTCCAGTAGCTGACGCCCTTCCTCGTTGTGGACATTCACCCCGATACGCTCAAGGCATTCGAGTGCAGCATTGTAAAGTTCCTTACATTGACTTTCAGTTAGAACCTTGAGTTGCGGGGTTTGGTAAGCGGCGGTATTTTTATCCATGATGTACCTTCCACATTATTTTATGAATTATGAAAGCCACAGATCAGATCTTTGAAAGTGCCTGGTCGAGATCGGCGATCAGGTCATTCGGATCTTCGAGACCTACGGAGAGGCGGATAAGGCCGTCATCGATCCCTACGGCAGCACGTTCCTCGGGAGTCATATGCTCGTGGGTGATTGTGGCCGGGTGCATACAGATGGTGCGGCTGGTGCCAAATGTGACGGCATGGCAGATCAGTTGGAAGCTGTCCATCACCGCCGCTGCGCTTTCCATCCCGCCGGAGACGACAAAGGACATCAATCCGCCCGGCCCTTTCATTTGTTTTTGAGCCAATTCAAATTGGGGATGGTTCAGCAAACCGGTGTGATTTACATGCGTGATTTTAGGATGGCTCACAAGGAACTCGGCAATCTTCTGCGAATTCGCCGAATGCCGTTGCATACGCATTCCCAGGGTTTCAAGATATTGCAGTGTCAGCCACGAATCGAAGGGCTGCATGGTGGCTCCTAGAAACTCGGTGGTGTTCCAACGCACATCTTCGATCAGTGCTTCCGGTCCGACGATGGCCCCGCCTAATACGGTGGCGTTTCCGGACAGGAACTTGGTGATGGAAAGCAGGATGATGTCTGCGCCCAAATCCATGGGAGTTTGCAGGGCGGCGGTAGCGGTGGTGTTATCAACCATCAAGGGCACTTCGCGAGCATGAGCTGCTTCGGCAATTGCGGCAATATCGGTTACGAAGAGGGTCGGGTTGCTGGGTGTCTCGACCCAGACGAGTTTTGTCTTGGCGTCGATTTCCGCATCCCAGGATTGTGGATCGCCCGGTTCCTGGACAAAACGAAATTCCACTCCGCAGCGTTCGGGGAAGATGGTCGCAGCCTGTTTGTAGCCTTCGCCAAAGATATTCAAGGAGGTGACGATGTTATCTCCGGGGCGGGCGAGGTTGAAGATCAGGTTGAACAAGGCTTGGGAGCCGGAAGCAGCTGTCAGGCAGGCCTCGCCACCCTCGAGCGCGGCCAGACGCGTTTCCAGTAGGGCAGCGGTGGGTGTCTTCGTGCGGCCGTAAACCGGGTAGGGAATCTTATCAAACTGCTGGTAAGGATAAGTCATGGAAGGAACGATCGGGGGAACAAAGGCCCGATAGTCATCCATGTCCATCAAAGGGTGGAACCCGGCATGCAGGGCACGGGTGTCAAATCCCTGATCAGCATACTCAGGTTCTGGGCGTTTGCTCTGCGAATCGTAGACCCATGGATCACGCATAAAAAATTGATCTTCGTCATGCATGTGACTGTAACCTTTCTTGGTAAGAGATGAAGGGGACTCAGGCCGGGTCTATGCTATCGATCCAGGCTTGCTCCCGCTTAACGATCTCTTTGATAGCCTGTTGTACTTCCGCTGGTAGTGACTCCGGCTGGTGTTCTGCCAGAATCGAATCCACCATTTCTGCGGCGCGAGATTCCATTGTGGTTCCACCCTGTTCCAACCACAGGGAATACTGTTTTTTGTCCGCCAGTTTGGAATAAAAAGGTTCTTTGTAATGGCGCATGGTATGCTCGTGATCCAGGAAGCTGCCGGTCGGACCGAGTTCTTCAATCACATCCAGTGCCAGGGTTTCATCATTGACTTCAACGCCACGGGTTGCGGCGCGCAGAAAGCCCAGAATATCGTTGACAATGGCCATGATTTGCAGCGAGCCTTGCATGCCAGAATCCATGAAGCCAACATCGTGGATGATGTTGGCTCCGTGCAAAAGCGAAGTCATCAGGCTGAGGGTGACCTCGAAGCCGCATTGCTGATCGAGCACTTTCGAATCGGTGGAACCGCCCAGCCCAAAGACCGGCAGATCGTAATATTTCCCCATGGATGTCGGAACGCCCTGTTCGTCCGCCAAGACGTAATTTCCGACCATAGTTTTCAAGTTGTATGGGCCACCGTTCCAACCGGGCATGGCAACCGGCGAACCTTCGCGGACTAACTGTGCCAGCACGATTCCCAGCAACGTGCCCGCGTTCATGGAGGCCATGCAGCCTGCAGTCGTTACCGGAGAATTCACGCCGCCAGCGTTCAAGGGAATGTACAACTGCGGCAGTCCCTTCTCAGCCAGGAACATGCACTTCTGCAATGCTTCAGCGTTGGCGATCATCCCGGATGTGACGTTGATGTAGCAGGTCGCAAAGGGTTTGTGCTGAAAGGAATCTGCACCGCCAGCGACGGCCTCACACATCTCGACGGCTGCCACGCAACCTTCGAAGTCCGGGGTGACGAAGACGATCGGTTTGGTGGTGTTATTCAACATCACTTCCATCTGGTAACGGTCGTACACGCGCCCATCCACATCCCCCGGCAGGAAGGCTGACATCACGAAATCGATCTCGGGTAGCGCATCCATTAAACGGGCGGCTCGAGCAACATCTTCCAGTAAAGGTTTGCGCCGTTCGCCTGTGTGGTGATCCAGGATGTTAAGACAATCCGACCCGCCTCCAAAGTAGGAATTGTATCCCCCGGCGCGTATGGCAACCTTTCCATGACGGTTATAAAGGGTGAGCCGTTTGGGTGTTACCGATAAAGCTTTGGTGACCATGTATTCAGGAATCCGGATCCGCAGTCCGTCGGATTTCGCGCCGCCTTTTACCAGAATATCCCTGGCTTTTTCATCATGGACATCGATCCCAATGCGTTCAAGGATTTCAAGGCTGGCCAGGTGGATTTTCTTGCATTCCCCCTGACCCATACGAGCGTAATGAGCGCTGTTCATGCTGGTTGCGTGGGTTGATATCATGGGAATTCCTTTCGCATGCAATGATAGCATCTAATATTTCAGATGTCAATTAAAACGATAATTGATATATCAGTTATTGCAAACTGAAATATCATATGATAATATTTGAAGGATGAATGAACCAACAATGCCCAACGAAATTGACAGTGTCGTTTCAAAAGACCGGATTTACAAAGAATTACGGCGTACTATTATCATGGGGCATCGCAAGTCCGGAAGTCGCCTGATTGTTAAAGATATTGCCGAACGCTACAATACCAGTGTCACACCTGTTCGTGATGCTCTACAAATGTTGAGTCACGAGGGACTGGTAACAATAAAGCCTCGTTCAGGCTACTACGTCACCGCCCTTACCCTGAAACAACTGCGTGATCTTCTGGATATGCGTCGTATCCTGGAGGTGGCAGCCATTGAAAAGGCGGTTTTGAGAATTACGCCCGAACAATTAGAAGAGTTGCGGAAAATCCACGCCGGATACACTGGTGAAGATGATGCTTCTTACGAGCGCTACACCGAAGAGAACCGGAAATTCCATTACCTGATCGCGGTCGCTTCAGGCAACATGGTGCTGGCTGATGAAGTGAAGAAATTTCATGACCGCCTGGCCAGGTTCATGGTGGTACAACGGATTGGAGAAAGACAGATCCGAATGCACAACCGAATTATCGAGGCGCTGGAAGAACACGATATTGAAAAGGCCCGTCAAGCCATAGCAGACGAAGTTAATCCGTCTCAAGAAGACATCCTCGATACGGTTATGGATGATGGTGCGGACAAATGGCAATTGATTGGATAACAGTCGATTATAGGGAACCAATCGGGTAGCAGTTGTTATTTTCCGTTATCAATTTGAAGGAGGAGTGCACATGGCAAATGTAAACACGGTTTCATTTCTAGGCCCTCAATTCTCAATACTTTCAGAGAGTCAGATGAAGGACCTGCATTTGGCGGCTTTAGAGGTTCTCAGACGTACGGGCTTGCGCTTACATCACAATGGTGCAATAGAAATGCTCAAACAGGCTGGAGCATTTGTCAGTGATGGCAACCTGGTTAAGATTCCTGCACGGATGGTGGAAGACGCTATTGCTACAGTACCGGGGCGTGTGATTATGTGTGACCGCAACGGGGAACCGGCGGTTTTCCTGGAAGACAGAACGGTCAATTTCGGCACGGGTTCCGATTGCATCAACCTTCTGGACTATGAAACCAGCGAGCATCGCAAATTCATTACCCAGGACATCATCGACAGTTACCGTTTATGCGACGCTTTGCCAAACATTCACTTTGTCATGTCCAACGGCATTCCCACAGATGTTGACCCTGATCTTGGCTATGATACCCAAATGGCCTTGATGCTGGAACATACGACCAAGCCGATTGTCTTCGTCACCAACGACCTGGATAGCTGCCAGCGCGCCATCGATATGGCTGCGGCTGTCGCAGGCGGCCATGATGCGCTGCGTGAACAACAGCATATCCTGCTCTATTCCGAACCCAGTTCGCCTCTCCAGCAATCTGAAACCGCCATGGACAAGTTGATGCTCATGGCGAGATACGAATTACCCGTGGTGCACTCTCCCGCTCCGTTGATGGGCGGTACCGGTCCGATCACGATGGCCAGCGGACTGGCGATGTCTCTGGCTGAGATCTTCAGCAGTCTGGTGGTGCACCAACTGACAAAATCGGGCGCGCCCTATATCTTCGGGGCCGGTCTGCATCACATGGACATGAAAGCCGCTCAAATCTGCTATGCCTCGCCCGAGTTCCAACTTACCAAAACCGCGCTGGCGCAGCTTGGACGCTGGTACGGAATCCCAACCTGGGGATATGCAGGTTGCACAGATGCGAAAGTGATGGATGAACAGGCTGCCCTGGAATCACTCTTATCCGTGATGATGGCAAAGTTCAGCGGCGCCAACCTGATCCATGACGTAGGTTATATGGAAAGCGGCCTGACCTTCAGTTTTGAAATGGTGGTCCTGACCGATGAACTGGTTGCCCTGGCGGATAACCTGATGAAGGGTATCGAGATCAACAAAGATACCCTTATGCTGGATGAAATCGACAACGTTGGTCCCGGCGGCCACTTCATGAACACCCAGCAGACCTTGAACCGCTTCAAAGATTTCTGGTATCCCAGCCTGCTGGACCGCAGCCTGCGCACCACCTGGCTTGACGAAGGCGCCACTAGACTGGGAGAACGTCTCAACAAACGCGTTAAGGAAATCGTCAAAGAACACACTCCTGAGCCTTTGGATGCGGGCGTAAAAACAAGGATTAATGAGATCCTGTCTCAGGCTTTGTAATGAATGAAATAAGTGGTCAGCAGCAAATCGGGGGGGAGAGCCGTCGTATTGACGCGCACGACAAAGTGACCGGAAAAACGAGATACGTCCAAGATATTCTGCTGCCTGAGTTGTTGCACGCCAGGGTGTTGCGCAGTCCCTATCACCATGCACGCTTACTTAGTCTAGATCCCCGCGCGGCCCTCCATATCCCGGGGGTCATCCGTATCATCACTGCTGAAGATATCCCTGGCGTAAATGGTTTCCCGAAATATAGCCGTAACGAACCTTTGCTGGCTCCCGTTGGCGACACGCTAAAAACGAAAGGCGCTCCCATCGCGTTGATAGTCGCTACCACGCATAAAGCTGCCCGGGCTGGGCTGGCAGCCATTCGCGTGGAATACGAATCGCTGCCCCATTCTTTTGGTACTAACAATGATATCCCCATTTATCAGGGCGGAGACAGGCTGAAAGACCATCAAGTCATTCTGGGGGATGTAGAAGCAGTATTTTCTGCATCTGATATTCTTCTGGAAACCCATTATACAACCGCTTATCAGGAACACGCGGCCCTGGAGAGCGAATCGGCCTTAGGTTATCTAGATGAGGCCGGCAGGGTGACTGTGATGGGTGGCACCCACGAACCTCATTGGCAGCGGAATTGGATTGCTGACACACTGAATTTGCCGCCTGATAAAGTGCGCTTCATCACCCCGCCCACAGGTGGTTCCTTCGGCGGCAAACAGGACCCCTGGCCCCTGGTCGCTACCGGGTTAATGACCTACCTGACGCAAAGGGCCGTTCAACTGGCCTATTCTCGTTCGGAATCCTTCGAGGCTTCCCCAAAGCGGCATCCTTACCAACTCGACTATAAAATCGGCGCGGACGGAGATGGGAAATTAACCGGCATCCAGGTACGCATCGAAGCGAACACCGGGGGATATGATTCTGCCGGGTATTACATCCCTGAATACGCGGCCATGGCCGCGGGAGGTGCGTATCAATGGGAAGCAGCGGATATCTATGCCCAAAGCATTTACTCCAATGGCCCCAAAAGTGGTCAATTCCGGGGGTTTGGCAGCCCACAATCCACCTTCGCTCTGGAATGCACTTTGGATGAAATGATCCAGCTTTTAGACGATGATCCGATAGCTTTCCGACTCCGGAACAAGATAGATCAAACATCAAACACATTTCTAGGCTACCCGGTGGCCGAGAACCTCGGTTATACAGAAGTGTTGAATGCCTTGAGACCTCGATATGAAAATTTTCAAGAAAGCGTAAAACTTTTCAATGCTAACAATTCAGGCGCCCCCATCCGTGCGGGAGTGGGGGTTGCAGGGATGTGGTATCGCTTTGGCAAATCGGGCAGCTTGCGGATTGAAGCGCATGCAGAGCTTGCTCCGGATGGACGTTTTATCATTTACTGCTCGGTCCCGGATTACGGTCAGGGGATTGGTACGGTCATGCTCCAGTTGGCAGCCGAGACTTTGGGAATCCCACGCGATCGTATTGAATTGGTCAACGCAGACACAGCCCTGACACCGGACAGTGACGTTCAGGGGGCCTCACGCGCTACCTACTGGGTAGGCAACGCAGTTTGTGATGCGACTCAGCTATTGAAATCAGATATTTTTGGAACTGCTGCCGAGCTTCTCGATTGCAACCCCGATGCCCTCACTCTTGGAGTCGGCGCTGTCTTTAATCCTGGTAACCCTTCTAAAAGCATTTCACTGGTAGATTTGGCCCGGGAGTTTGACAATTTGGGTAAATCCCGCAAAGTGCGCGGATTCTTCGACCCGTCTCCGCTATTCCCGGAAGCGAGCCGACCCACGTACACGCAGCATTTCGTCACCGGTGCGCATATGGCTGAAGTGCGTGTAGATATGGAAACTGGCGAGGCCAAAGTCACACGCTATGTAGCGGTCCATGATGTGGGGC
>JBAVJG010000546.1:0-2316 GCA_049687655.1 Anaerolineales bacterium
GGATCTATACACGACCATGCGGCGCAGGCCGGAGATCATTCATCCGGCGCTGGAGATAACAACGGGAGTTTTAGCGGCTGTTGGGAAAGCTTACTACGAAGCAGGCGCGGACTTTTTGACGGTTCACGAGATGGGCGGTTCGCCGGGCGTATTAGGGCCAAAACGGTTTGAGTCCGTTGTGTTGCCGCATTTGCAGGCGCTGACCTCCGCGCTGCCGGGGCCGGTAGTCTTGTCCGCGTGCGGGAATACGAACGGCGCTATGAAACTGCTGGCCGCTTCGGGTGCGGAGGCGCTGTCTGTGGATCAGACCAACCATCTGGCCAGATCCCGCGAAGAAGTGCCGGATGTGCTGTTGTTCGGTAATCTCGACCCGGTGAACCTCATCAGCCAGGGCACGCCGGATGACATAACGGAAGCAGTTGCGAGTGTAGTCTGCAGCGGGGCAGATGCCGTCTGGCCTGGCTGTGACCTGTATCTGCAAACCCCAACAGAAAATTTAAACGCGTTGGTGCAGGCTGCCAATAATGCCAATGTGGAATGATTTGAATCAATGAATACCAACAATTTTTCTCATCCGGAGTCGCCAGCATGAACGCTCTTATACTCAGGCTGGCCGCTGCGGGATGGAGCACAGCGGGGGTGATCGCCGTTCTTATTTTTCTGCTCGTTTTTTTCGCCATCACATTGCACTGGCTGCACGAAACGGTTGCGGCTTTGCTTGGCGCAGTGACGGTTTTTCTGGTGACGTATATCGGCGGGCGCTTCAATCCTGCCCTGCGCATCCTTAATTTTGAGGACGCGATGGGGTTCGTTGATTGGAACGTTATTTTCCTGATTATGGGGATGATGATCTTCATGGCGATCATGGCGAAAACAAACGTTTTCCGCTGGCTGGCTTTTCGCCTGTACCGGAGGGCGAAGGGAGACATCTGGATAATTGTTGTGATGCTGGTCACACTGACCGGCATCCTCTCGGCTTTACTCAACGATGTGACCGCTATTCTGCTGATCGTGCCGCTTTCAATCCAGCTTGCGCTTGCGATAGATTTCAACCCGTTGGCAATTGTCATTGCCGAAGTGCTGGCTTCGAACATCGGTGGCGCGGCCACCTTGATCGGCGACCCTCCCAGCACGATTGTCGGCTCGCATATCATGATCAGTTTTGGCGACTATCTGGCAAACATGGCTCCTGTGGCTATCCTGTGCATGCTCGCCCTGCTGATCGTCAACCGGATTCAATACCGCAAGGAATATTCCGGCGGGAAGAGAGAGATGGCGCCCTCGCTGGTAAAAAAATTGGAGTCGGAAGCACATATTAAAGATTACCCCACGCTCTATAAATCATTAGCAGTCGGTGTTTTGATTTTTGGATTGTTCTTCGCCGCGGCTTTCTTCGACCAGATGCCCCCCAGCGTAGTAGCCCTGGGCGGTGCGGCGATACTGATCGCCTGGGTGCGCCCGGATATCAACACCATGCTACAGGAGGTGGACTGGACCACCCTGATCTTCTTTATCGGGCTGTTCATCATTGTCGGCGGCATGGATGCTTCGGGCGCTATTGTGCAAATGGCTGCCTACTTCCTGACCCTGGCGGGCGAGAGTCTTGCACGGGCTTCTATGATCATGGTCTGGGTTTCCGGCGTAATTTCGGGCATTGTTGCCAATATCCCCTACACGCTTGCGGCTCTGCCAATCGTCGACCTGATGTCTACCAACCTGCCCGGTGCAGCGGATAATCGCATCATTTATTGGGCACTGATCCTGGGGGCAGACCTGGGTGGCAATGCGACCTATCTCGGTTCCGCTCCAAATATCGTCGCTGTGGGATTGCTGGCCCAGGCAGGCTACAAGCTGACGTTCAAACGCTTCATGCAGGACGGTGTGCCTGTTACCGTTATCACACTCATCATCGCCTCGATCTATTTGATCCTGCGCTACTTATAGGAGGTGTCCTACGACTACCATCTTATGCGCCACACGCGGTGGCGAAGCCGGCTACCGCACCCAGGATAAAGCGATTGCTCTGGCAAAAGAAAAAGATGCCAGCTTACTCTTTCTTTATGTTATCGACCTTCGATTCCTGGATTTGACGGCTGCCCCCATTGTTGTAGATGTAGAAGACGAGGTCCACGATATGGGTGAGTTTCTGCTGCTTATGGCCAAAGAGCGTGCAGAAAAACAAGGCGTATCAGCCCAAACTGTCTGTCAAAAAGGGAAAGTGAAGAAGGAGATCAAAAAAGCTGTGCGCAAATACGAAGCTTCTTTTGTCGTACTGGGACGCCCGGCAGAGGAAGAAGGAAGCAAGAGCACGTTTAT
>JBAVJG010000547.1:0-3728 GCA_049687655.1 Anaerolineales bacterium
CGCCGCAACGGATACACGGACATTTATCAGGGACTGACCTTCTGGTCACCGAATGTCAACATCTTCCGTGACCCGCGTTGGGGACGCGGGCAGGAAACCTGGGGCGAAGACCCGTTCTTCACTGGTGAAATGGCCGCTGAATACGTCAGGGGCATGCAGGGCGATGATCCCAAATATCTCAAAACCGCCGCCTGTGCCAAGCATTACGCGGTCCATTCCGGCCCGGAGAAAGACCGTCACACTTTCAACGCTATTGTCTCCAAACGCGAACTCTATGACACCTACCTACCCGCTTTCAAGAAGCTGGTCGTAGATGCCAAGGTTGAAGCTGTTATGGGCGCATATAATCGCGTTCTCGATGAGCCCGCTTGCGCCAGTGAACTCTTGTTAGATCAAATCTTACGTGGCGAGTGGGATTTTGAAGGGCACGTCGTTTCAGATTGTGGCGCGCTGGCAGATTTCCACATGTATCACAACATTACCAAGGATGCAGCCGAGTCGGCCGCACTGGCATTGAAGTATGGCTGTGACCTGGGTTGCGAACAAGGCTGTATAGTGTTCACGGAAATCCCCGAAGCCATAGAGCGCGGCCTGACCACCGAGACAGAAGTAGATCGCGCGCTGGAACGCACACTGGGCACGCGCTTCAAATTAGGCATGTTCGATCCGCCAGAAGATGTGCCTTTCACCTCGATCTCAATGGACGTGGTCGCTTGCAAAGAACACCGCGACTTGGCCTATCGTACTGCGACCGAATCTGTCGTTCTGCTAAAGAACAAAGACAACATCTTGCCGATCAAGCCCACCACGCGAAAACTTTTTGTCACTGGTCCCACCGCCACCAGTCTGGAAGTGCTGCTAGGCAACTACTACGGCTTCAACAACCAGATGACCACCCTGCTCGAAGGTCTCACCGGACGCATCCCGGAGGGAATGGGGTTCGAATATACTGCCGGGGCAAACATCAAATATCCCAGGGAGATCAAAGACACCTGGGCGCCCTGGATGGCGGAGATGTCCGAGATTACGATTGCTTGCGTGGGCAATTCATCATTTCTGGAAGGTGAAGAAGGCGAATCTATTCTTTCACCGCTCAATGGCGACCGCAATGACATCACTCTCCCCCAGAGTCAGATAGATTACATCAAAGAGCTTGCTGCTAAAGATGTAAAAATTGTCCTGGCCGTCACTGGTGGCAGCCCCATTGCGCTGGGTGAGATCGAAGAAATGGTCGATGCCATTCTCTTTGTCTGGTACCCCGGCATGGAAGGCGGTCGCGCCGTGGCCGATGTGCTCTTTGGCGATGTGTCCCCCGCGGGCAAACTCCCGCTCACCTTTCCCAAGTCGATTGACCAACTTCCCCCCTTCGACGATTACAGCATGGAACACCGCACCTATCGTTACATGACCAAAGAGCCGCTCTATCCCTTCGGCTTTGGACTGAGCTACAGCACCTTCGAATATGCAGATTTGAAATTGGACAAGGACGAAATCACCGCCGGGGACAGTCTGACCGTCAGCGTCGCCGTGCGCAACAGCGGCGATCGGACCGCCCCCGAAGTTGCCCAGTTCTACCTGAGCGATCTCGAAGCCTCGACTCTGGTTCCGCTAAGCCACCTCGTTGGCTTTGAGCGTGTTACCCTTGAACCGGGCGAAAGCCGTACCCTGAAATTCGCCGTCACACCTGAAATGATGTCTTTCTTCGACGATGATGGAAAGCTGACCTTAGAGCCCGGCGAATTCCGCTTAGAAGTTGGCGGCTGTTCTCCCGGCAAACGCGGACAGGAATTAGGCGCGCCCATACCAGTTACTACAGTTTTCACGGTGAAATAAAAAACATACTGGGAAGAAGTAAATAGTCTATAGCTTCTTCATCCTCCCTAAGTGTCCTCATCCCTAATGCTGGAGATGATGGCTGCAAGAGAATAATTCATAAAAGGAGTATCTCATGTCTGATTACATCCCCAAACCCGAACACAAATTTACTTTTGGCCTCTGGACGGTCGGCAATCGCGGCGCTGACCCGTTCGGCTCGGCTACTCGTCCGCACAAATCCCCAGCCGAACTGGTCTACCTGCTCGGTGAAGTCGGCGCTTATGGCGTTAACTTCCACGACAATGACCTGATTCCGATCGATGCCACCCCATCCGAAGCGGATGCCATTAAGAAAGATTTCCGCAAAGCGCTTGCCGATACCGGCCTCGTTGTCCCGATGGCGACCACCAACCTCTTCAGCGATCCGATTTTCAAGGATGGCGCTTTTACCAGCAACGACCCCAAAGTGCGCGCTTACGCCATCCAGAAAACCATGAATGCCATCGACCTGGGCATGGAATTCGGTGCCAAGACCTACGTCTTCTGGGGCGGACGCGAAGGCACAGAAACAGACTCGTCTAAGAGTACTGTCGACGCCATCAAGCGCAATCGCGAAGCTATGAACTTTCTGTGCGAATATGTGCATGATCAGGGCTATGACCTTAAGTTTGCCCTCGAAGCCAAACCTAATGAACCGCGTGGTGACATCTTCAATCCCACCACCGGTCACATGCTGGCCTTCATCGAAACCCTTGACCATCCCGAAATGGTCGGCGTCAATCCCGAAGTCGCCCACGAGCACATGGCCGGCATCAACTTCATGCACGGCGTGGCCCAGGCCTGGGAAGTGGGCAAGCTCTTCCACATCGACCTGAACGACCAGTATCCCGGTCGCTACGACCAGGATTTGCGCTTCGGTTCGCGTGACATCAAAGCCGCCTTCTATCTGGTTAAGTTCCTTGAAGATGTCGGCTACGACGGCTCCCGTCATTTCGACGCGCATGCTTACCGCACCGAAGATTTCGAAGGCGTCAAGGATTTTGCTCGCGGCTGTATGCGCACCTATCTCATCCTGAAAGACAAGGCAGCCCAGTTCAACGCGGACAAGGAAATCCAGGCACTGTTAGCAGAGATCAATGCGGACGATGGTTCGATGAGACAATATTTCGGCAAATATAGCTCCGAAAAAGCCAAAGCGCTCAAGGTCCAGCCCTTCGACCGTTCAGCCATCAGTCCGAAGGGACGTCAATACGAGCGTCTAGACCAACTGACTATCGACCTGTTGCTCGGTACACGCTAACTCAGCATTATATTGTTATTGCGAGCGAGCGAAGCAAGCGTGGCAATCTATTTCGTGGACGGTGAGATTGCTTCGCCCTTACAGGGCTCGCAATGACAAAAGAAATTTTATGCAAACCATCAAATTCCTCGATTTCGACTGCGTCCCCCTCGAGAACGCAGTGCTCAACCTGCTGGTTACTCAATCTGTGGGGCCGCGCATCATCTCTCTGCGCTTCAACGGCGGGGACAACCTGTTCGCCGAACTACCGGATTTTGTGACCGAACGTCCCGATGGGGACCTTTTCCATTTCTACGGTGGACATCGTCTGTGGCACGCTCCGGAAAACATGCCCCGCACCTACGCGTTGGATGATCAGCCTGTCGGGATTGTTCCAACCCATAACGGACTGTCTGTCATACAGCCTATCGAAATCGAGACCGGAATCGAGAAGTCTCTCCAGATTTCTCTCGTTGAGAACAAACCGCAGATTATCATCCACCATACATTGACCAACCGCGGCCTGTGGCCTGTAGAGTGCGCGCCCTGGGCCATCACACAGTTCAGAACGGGCGGGGTGGCGATCCTGCCGCAGTCACGGGAGCAGACTGAGGTCTTGCCGAACCGTACGCTG
>JBAVJG010000548.1:0-1749 GCA_049687655.1 Anaerolineales bacterium
TTACACAACGAGCATTCCCCCGATGTCACCTTGATGGACTTACAAATGCCCGGGTTGGATGGCGTTGGCGCGATCGAAGCCATCAAGGCAAAGAATCCGGCGGCACAAATCCTGGTTTTGACCACCTATGACGCTGACGCTGATATCTTGCGCGCCATCGAAGCTGGAGCCACCGGTTATCTGCTCAAAGATACCCCACGTGAGGAACTGTTCCGGGCAATCCGCGCTACTGCTGAGGGGGAATCCGTGCTGGCGCCAACTGTAACGGCCCGCCTGATGACCCGTATGCGCGCACCCGCTGAAGAGAACCTGAGCGCGCGCGAAATCGAAGTATTGGGTTTGGTGGCCAAAGGGAAAAGCAACAAAGAGGTGGGCAAGGCATTGCATATCAGCATTGCGACTGTTAAGACACACCTGATCCATATTTATAATAAACTGGGGGTAGATGACCGCACGGCAGCCGTCACGACCGCGATTGAGAAAAAAATTATTACGCTTTAGAGAGCTATTTTTTTCGAATCTTAAGAAGGAAAGCACACTCAAGCAGTGTACCTTTTTGTAGCCCAGAGCGGATGTGTTCCGAACCGCACCTTTCCCTGATTCTAGGTGAAACATGGTACAAAAGGAGTACCATTTCAAGAATCAAATTGAAATATGGGAAATCGTCAAGTAACGCTGATGTTATTTATTTGGTAAATCACAATTCAATAAGAATTCTCTTTTGTCTGTGATCAGGATTTTATAGTTTCCTCTATTCAACCTATAATTAACAAAATTCCAAATTGGACTTCCTTGTAAACATGCCTGATCGTCTCCTCGAAACAAAATTCCACACGCCCCTCTGGCGTTCCGACGGTGTAATACGCCCGCGGCTTTTGGACCGACTGCAAGCAGGTTTGATAGAGCAGCGTAAATTAACGTTGGTTGCCGCACCTGCTGGCTATGGAAAAACTACCTTAATTACCAGTTGGCTCCATTCTTTTTCGAAATCAACGCGGAATATCTGGCTGTCCCTCGAGAAAAGTGACAATGAGCCAGCACGCTTCCTGTCCTACTGGGCAGCCGCCTGGAATCGGATCAGTGACTTTGTCCTGGAAGACATTCTGGAGCTATTAAACGCGCCGCAACTCCCGCCCTTCCAAAACATTCTGGATGAAATCATCAATCCCCTTGCACAGCTAAAAGAACCGGCCATTCTCGTCCTCGATGATTACCATATCGTCACCAACCCGCTTATCCACGAGATGCTGGAATATTTTCTCGAGCACCAACCAGGCCAGGCACATCTGGTCATCACCACGCGCTCAGATCCCCCATTACCCCTGGCGCGCCTAAGAGCCCGCGGACAAATGATTGAGATTCGTGCCAGTGACCTGCGCTTCACGGAAGAAGAAGCGGGGCATTTCTTCAATCAGTCCATGCAACTCGTGCTGGAAGATGAAGACATTCACTCCTTGGAAGTGCGTACGGAGGGATGGGCCGTTGGCTTGCAGCTCGCAGCCTTGGCGCTCAAAAACCTGTCCGATCCACAAAGTTTTGTGGAATCATTCCGCGGCAGCCACCGCTATGTGCTGGATTATTTGGCGGAGGAAGTCATTCGCCAGCAAAGGGACGATCTTCGCAAATTTCTTATTCAGACTTCCATCCTGGAACGCTTCAATGCCGAATCCTGTGAAGCACTCACTGGAAACACTGACAGTCAGGGTTTGCTTTCAGAGCTTGAAGGGGCAAATCTGTTCCTGATCCCAC
>JBAVJG010000549.1:0-8691 GCA_049687655.1 Anaerolineales bacterium
AGGTCAAGATTTATTGGACGAGATTGAAGCTGTTGTTGCTGAGAAAAACATCGAAGCAGGCTGCGTGCTCAGCGCCGTTGGCAGCCTGACGCATGCCACACTGCGACTGGCAAACCGTGAACATAACTCGGAATATGACGGCCCGTTCGAGATCGTCTCGATGACCGGAACCGTCTCTATGCACGGCTCGCATTTGCATATCTCGATTTCAGATGGAGATGGGAAGACGATTGGCGGTCATCTTGTGCCGGGATGTAAGATTTACACCACTGCTGAGATGGTGTTGGCGATTTTCGAGGATGTAGTCTATAAACGAGAATATGCAGAAGATTCGGGGTATGAGGAGTTGGTGATCAAACAACGGTGAAACATGTACCACAGAGCACACGGAGAGCACGGAGTTTTATAAAAATTTCTCTGTGCTCTCTGTGGTGAGCAAATTTACTGTCTCGAAGCCCACCCAAACAAAACCAGCGACACTCCAAAACTGACCGCCAGTGTCATCATGATGCTGACCGGACCGATGTCTGCCATTTGCAGTCCCATCACCCAGGGATAGACCATCGCGCCGAAGCTGCCGCTGGCCCATAAGACTCCCGCCGCCGTGCCGGTGATGGGAGTCTTTCGTTCTAGGTAGGCAAAGGTGGTTGGGAAGACCGGGGCCAGGAAAAAGCCGAAGCCCAGAGAACCGATCCAGAGAAAGGTTTGGGAGGCGGGGTTGAACAGAATCAGGCCGAGGCTGACGACCAGACCCGTCAGGTTGGCGAGCACGATGCGACTGGGTTTGAAGCGGGCGGTGATGAAGATGGCGGACACTCGTCCGAGGGTGATTCCCAGCCAGTAGAACGAGGTCAGCATCCCGGCTGTCTGTTCGGTCCCCAAATTCAGTTCGTAGGCATAAGAATAAATCCAACCGCTGAAACCGACTTCACCACCGATGAAGATAAAGGTGATCAGGCAGAAGGTCGCGAACAGGAACGGGGAAAGCGTGCCTGCCTCGCGGTCTTCTTCATGCATCTGGCGTGGCGGGGAGGGGGTGATGAATGCCCACAATGCGACCGGCAGGCTGGCGAGCGCCAAGATGCGGTAGCCCCATGTGCCGCCGATGGACGAGAGCAGCAGCGGGGAGAGCGTGCCGCCAATGCCCGCGAACAGGAACATGCCGTTAAGGTAGGGCCCAGAGCGCGCGCCGTGTACCCAGACCAGTTGGGTGTTCGAGCCGACGTCGAGCGTGGCTTCGGCCAGGCCAATCAGTAGCATGAGCACGATTATGATTGCGAAGGAGGAGATTTGCGGAATGATCCCCAGGCTGAATGCACCGGTGAAGATGGCGATGCCCAGTAGACGATGGCCGGGCAGGCTGTCATATAGACGCCCGCCAAGCAATGAGCCGACCAGGTATCCGCCGGATCGCAGCGTGAAGAGCAGGCCCAGGCTGGCAATGGCCGCGCCGGTGTTATCTGCCAGATACGGCAGACTTGGGCCCAGCGAGGCGATTGTCGCGCCGAGGATGAAAAAGGCGGCGAAGTAGGCAGCGGTTTGTCGAGCGGAGAGGCTCATGCTGTGTGGTTTTTATAGGCGTTCAGGAATTCACTTTGGTTGCGAACAACTTGTTTCAGACCCAGACGCAGTCCCAGGCGCGCGAGTTGCGGCGGGTCTACGTAGGTCTGAGCCAGAACCTCTTCCTGCCCGAGCACATCGTTGGCGGGGCCGTCGAGCAGCACTTCTCCCTGTGAAAGCGCGATCACGCGCTCGAAGTTCTCGGCGCAGAAGTCGATATCGTGCGTGATGGTGATGACAGTCTTGCCGCGCTCACGCAGCGCTGCGATGGCATCTGCCATGCGCGAGATATTTACGGCATCCTGCCCGGTGGTGGGTTCGTCGAAGATGATGATAGACGTGTCCATCGCAATGATCGAAGCCAAGGCCACCATCTTGCGCCAGGTGGGGGACAGGTCATACGGGTTAGTCTCTTTTTGGTCGGTCAGTTCTGTCAGTTTGAGCGCATCTTCTACTAGCCCTTCGACTCTATCGGGCTCGTAGCCAAGGTTTTTCGGCCCGAAAGAGACTTCAAGATGTACGTTCTTGGTGAACAACTGCTCGTCGGGATTTTGGAAGACATAACCCACACGGGTGGCAAGTTTCGCTACCTGATGTTTAGACGTGTCCCAATCCCCGATCAGAACGGACCCGGAAGTTGGCTGCAGCAGCCCGTTCAAGTGCTTGACGAGAGTTGTTTTTCCCGCCCCATTCTGCCCGATAATAGCAACCTGTTCGCCGGCTTCGATGGTCAGGGTGATGCCGTTCAGGGCTTTGACGCCGGCGGGGTACGTGAAATGAATATCTTTGATTTCGATTTTCATGTTAATTCACTGGAGATAAACGGGGATAAACGAAGATGGTTTTGTTTTTCATCTCAGTTTACATCGTACCCCTTGGGGATCGACGGTTAAAACCTTCTACTGCCTCATCGAGTGTGACTGGCAAGCTTTTATCTTTCGGCCATAGGCCCTGTTTCTGCGCTTCGCGTGCTGTGGAAGTGTAGCGTGAGATGCCAAAGCCTTTGCCATCCAGCAGGTTGGATGTGAGCACTTCGCCGGGCTTGCCATCCAGCAGGATTTTGCCTTCGTACAGGGCGATGACGCGGTCGGCGAACTGGGCGATCCATTCCACTTTGTGCTCAGCCAGGACGACGGTCATACCGCGCTCGGCCATCGTGCGAATCACGCCAAAGACTTCGCGCGTACCGATCGGGTCCATTTGCGAGGTCGGTTCGTCGAGCACGAGTACCTTGGGTTCCATGACCAGGATGGAGGTCAGTGCGACGCGTTGCTGTTGTCCGCCGGAAAGCGAATAGGGAGAGCGTTCGGCCAGGTCGCTGATGCCAGTCATTTCAAGGGCGCGCTCGACACGTTCTTTCATCTCGCCTCGAGGCACGCCGATATTCTCCAGCCCGAAGGCGATCTCTTCGAAAACGGTATACTTCGCGCCGCTAATCTGGTTGAAGGGATTCTGGAAGGCCAGCCCGACATTCATCACCCAATCACTCAGTGACGATTCTTGTGTTTCCACCCCCGCTACCTCGACCCTGCCGGTCAACTCACCTTTGTAGAAATGCGGAACGAAGCCGGCCAACGTGTAACACAGTGTGGACTTGCCCGCGCCGTTGGGGCCGATGACCGCCACGAATTCGCCTTCCTCGACTTGCAGGTTGACATCGCTGAGAACGGCGACATCCGTGAGCGGGTATACGTAGGTTACGTTTTGTAGGTTTATGATAGCCATATGCGGCTCACAATGGAGAGAACAATGAGCAATATCAGCCCCCAACGCAGGGCTTTATCCAGGCCAGAATCAGGGATCTCATGCAGTGAGGTCTTCTTGCGCGTGGAAGTAAATCCGCGCGCCTCAATGGCGATAGCGCGCTCTTCGACTTCCACCAGAGAGCCAAAAACTAATGGTCCGACCAATGGCACCAGCGCGCCGACACGCTTCCGGAAAGTGGATTGGGTATCCAATCCGCGCGAGCGTTGGGCAGCGATGATCGTGTTGGCTTTAACTTGCATTTGGGGGATGATTTGCAGCGTGGAAATAATAACGTAGGAAAATTGTCCCGGCAGGCCACGACGACTCAGGTCAGACATCAATTCGCTGGGATGAGTGGTTAACAGGAAGAGCGTAAAAGATGAAACCATCAGGAAAATTCTTGTGGCATTGGTGACAGCGTTGGTCAGGCTTTCCTGCGTTATCGTAATGACCCATATGCGAAAAATTTCTTGCTCGCCTGGCAGGAAAAATACTTGCATCAGGAAGAGAATCCCGGAGGCTGGAAGAATCAATCTCAGCATGGCTCCAAAGTATTCTCGTTGTACTTTCCCGAAAAAAATGAGCGGGAGGATGCCAAAGATAACAAGGAGTTGCGGCGTCCAATACCAGGGGCTGGCAAATGAAATCAGCACCAATCCCAGGATTAGCGTCAATTTTGTCAGCGGGTTGAGCCGATGTAGCGGGCTTTCGCGCAGGACGTAGAAGGAGAGGCGTTCAGACATAAACTTTACCCACTCCCTCATCCCCCTTCCCCTTAGGGGAAGGGGGATGAGGGAGGATAGGTTATTATCCTAAGATATTCACCAGCACAAAGGCAGCAAACAAGACTAATAAGATTACAATGCCAATTGCGATGAACATCTGTGTGCGAGTAGCGCCTTTTTCGATCTCCACATTCTCAGGCCGGGGGAAACGTGCCAGGAAGCGCATAGAAAGCCCTTGAATGATGGCAAAGGCCAGCAGCGCGGTCGAGATTTTGTCAACCGGTTCTACCAGGAAATTGGTGCTGAAAACTGCCTGAACGACACCCTGACCGGTCTGGAGCAAGTAAGCCGTGATGAAAGATGAACCGCTGGCGGTGATCCCACCGAACAGGTAGACACCGATCGGTGTTGAAACAATAGCAGCGGTCAGTGCAACCAGGAAGCCTGTGATGACCACCTTCCACCAACTCTTGAACAGGCCACCTTTGGCGGCGAAGCCGGTCACCAAACCGATGAAGAAAGCCACCGGCCACCAGGGAAATGCGCCCGGGTCGATTGCCAGGCCCCAGATGACGTTCGAGAGTGCGCCGGTCAGGGCACCGGCCCACGGACCGCACAGCACGGCTACCAGCATCGTACCAATGGAGTCAAGATACACCGGCAGCTTGAGCACCAGAACGATCTGCCCCATGACCACGTTAATGGCAATTGCCACCGGGATCAACACCCAGGTCATGGTGTTGAAGTCTTTTTTAACTGAATCGATGAATTTCATTTCTACATTCTCCTTTTGTAAATTAAGGGGGTAACGCTCGGTGAACTACCGAAAAAAACAAATAATCATCTGTTCATCAGCACCTCCTCGCATTAGTCTTGGATGGATTCACTCAACTGCTCCATCCGCTCCACGAACAGGTCAATGAAGTCGCGCGGCTGCACGCCCAGCGCGACTTTCATATTGGCGGGTTTTCCAGTCGCCTTGTAAAAATCTGCAAATGTCTTACCCATCGAGACACCACCGGAGATATCCACATCGACATACTGTTCCTCATAATTGCACAAATCGGGGGCAAAAGTCAAGGCCAGTGTTAACGGATCGTTTATCACACAGCCCTGAATGCCCTGGTATTCATCGTGAAACTCCATATAAAAACGCGTCGCGTCCGCGATGAAATCCGGGATAGGCGACTTGATCTTTTGCAGCCGTGCCACATCCTCCGCCAGCAGGATGCACTGGTAGGTCACGTCCAGCGGCGTCAGCGTGATCGGCATTCCGCTGTGGTAGACGATGTGCGCCGCGTGCGGGTCCACATAGGTGTTGAACTCAGCCAGGGGCGTGGTGTTGCCTTCGTGCCGGATGGCCCCGCCCATGATGAAGACTTCCTTGACCGCTTCCACGATACGCGGTTCCTGCCGGATAGCCAGGGCAACATTTGTCAGAGGACCGACCGCCACCAGCGTGATCTCTCCCGGATTGGACATAACCTGCTCGATTAGGAAATCGCTTCCCTTCTGGACGATGGGCTTGCTACCTGGACCCGGAAGCTGTGCATACCCCAGGCCGGTGTTCCCGTGTGTCTCCGGCGCCAGCAGCGAGGGTTGCACCAGGGGCAGATCGCAGCCATGCGCCACCGGAATGTGACTGGCTCCCGCCAACTCCAACACCGACAGGGCGTTGGTCACACCTTGTTCTGTCGAACTGTTGCCGTGCACGACGGTCAAACCTTCGAGTTGAATTTCCGGCGAAGCCAGCGCCAATAGAATAGCGAGCGAGTCGTCAATACCGGGGTCAGTATCAATGATGATACGTTTTTTGTTCATATTAGTTTTGAATTGATTTGTCTAGTGTTTCTATTCGTTGCAAGAATAGCTTTACAAACTCTTCGCCGTGCACATCCAGTGCTACCTTCACATTAGCGGGCTTTCCGGTAGTGTGATAGAAATCCGCAAAGGTGCTACCCAGCGACGGACCGCTGGAGATGTCCACATCCACGTAGTGCTTTTCTAAAGTGAGCAAATCAGGCGCAATAATCGTTGCCAGCGTGAGCGGGTCGTGCAATGCACAGCCCGGAACGCCGGTTTTACTTTCCGTGAAGTTGACATACGTTGCCGTGGCGTCAGCTACAAAACGTGCAATGGGGGTTTCAGTCTGGTTGAGTTGTTCAATTTGTTCAGCATACAACATGCATTTATGAGTCACATCCAATGGGATGAGCGTCATGGGAATGCCTGATTGAAAAACAATGTGCGCGGCATGCGGGTCTGTATAGATATTGAATTCTGCCTGCGGAGTGATGTTGCCACCTTCACGGATGGCTCCGCCCATGATGACCAGTTCCCTGACGGACTCCGCAAAACCCGGCTCTTTACGAATAGCCAGTGCTACGTTGGTCAGCGGACCGATGGCAAAGAGACTGATCTCTCCAGGCTCAGCTAAGAAACGCTCAATCAGGTAGTCGATGGCATGTTGGGGAACAGGTTGTATGGCAGGCTCGGGCAGTTTTGCGTCTCCAAGGCCACTCCCACCATGGACAACGTCAGATGCCAATAATGGCCCGACCATCGGCAGGGAACAGCCTTGCGCTACCGGGATATGGCTGGCATTCAACAATTCCAACACAGCCACGGCATTGCGCGTGCCTGTTTCGACAGTTACGTTGCCCTGGGTGATGGTCAACGCTTCAAGCTGGATTTCCGGCGAAGCCAGTGCCAGCAGAAAGGTCAGGGCGTCATCCACGCCAGGATCTGTGTCGATGATGATGCGTTTTGGGGTCATATGATTTTATTGTAGGAGCGAACGGCCATTCGCCCCTACGCGTTTATCAATTTTTTAACTTCATTCTGCGTCGGCAGCGATGGCTGCGCACCGAATTTGGTCGTCGCCAGCGCGCCGGAGGCGTTGCCATAGCGTACGGCTTCTTCGAGCGACTCGCCTTGTAACAATGCAGCCGCCAGCCCGCCGATAAAGGCGTCGCCAGCCGCGGTTGTGTCTACTACGTCCACGTTGAAGGTGGGGATATAGGTTACCTTTTCATCCGTCACCAACAACGCACCGTTCGCGCCCAAAGTGACGATGACAGTTTTGACACCTTTTTCTAGCAAGGTTTTCGCAGCGGCTTTGGCGGAATCGGTGTCTGTGACGGATTGCCCGCTCAACAACTGCAATTCGCTCTCGTTGGGGACCAGGAGGTCTACATCCGCCAGGAGAGAGTCCGGGAGTTGGCGGGCAGGCGCCGGGTTGAGAATGACGCGCAGTCCGTTTTGACGGGCAACGCGGGCTGCATGCATCACCGTCTCTATGGGGATTTCAAGCTGCAGTAATAGCATATCCGCATCCTGAAAAGAAACAGCTTCCACATCTTCCAGTGTCACTTTACCGTTTGCGCCGGGGGAAAGCACAATATTATTTTGCCCATCTGCATCCACCACAATAATGGCCGTACCTGTGGCGGATGCGTCGATCGAAACGTGCGCAGTGCCAACATCATTCTCTTTCAGGTTTTGGGTAAGAGTTGGGCCAAAACTGTCGCTCCCAACGCGGCCAACTATCGCGACTGAGATTCCCTGCCGGGCGGCAGCCACAGCCTGGTTGGCACCCTTGCCACCGGGAATGATGGCCAGATCTTCGCCGCTGATGGTTTCGCCGGGCTCAGGAAAACGCGGCACTCGGACGACCAGATCAGCGTTCAGACTTCCGATGACGATGATGTTAGGCATGGCGTTTATTAAAACACAAAAAAGTTGATTTAGTTTTAGTGGTTGTTTTTTAGAAACTTGAGCGCGGTTTCAACCAGGACCGCCGTGCCGAGCGGCAGGGCACGCTCGTCCAGGTCGAATTTTGGATGGTGCAGCGGGTACTCCTCATGGCCTGCTTTTTGTACGCCCAGCGTAAACATTGCGCCGGGGCAGTTTTCCATGAACGAGCCGAAATCCTCCGCGCCGAGGGTCTTTTGTCCTTTGTGGACGTTCTTTTCGCCAAGCAAATCTACAGCCACGCCTCGAATCACATCTGCCACGTGTTCGTTGTTGATCATGGGCGGCCCGCCGATTTCGAATTCCAGATTGTAATCACCGCCCAGAGTTTTGGTAATTTCAAAAGCGCGCCGGATTTCCTCGTGGAGTTGCTTGTGTACGTTCTTGTCAGCGTAACGCAGTGTACCGGTGATGCGCACACTCTCCGGAATCACGTTTTCAGTAAAGCCACCGTTGACCGATCCGATGCTGACCACCGCCGGGGCAAACGGATCCAGCCGTCTCGAGACGATAGCGTTCAGTGCCAGGATGACGTGCGCGGTGAGATAGAAGGTGTCAATGGCCTTGTCGGGATGGGCGCCGTGACCTCCTTTTCCATAAATCGTACCGAACCACGAGTCCACTCCGCCAGAAACCGGACCCGCGCTGATGCCGACTGTGCCGACCGGCGTGAGCGGGTCAATGTGCTGGGCGATAACGTAGTCAATGCCCTCTGCCGCGCCATCTTCCACCATGCGCATGGCGCCGCTCTTGCCTTCCTCGTCTGCCACTTCTTCAGCAGGTTGGAACAGGAAACGGATCGTTCCGGGGAAATCTTCGTTGGCAAAAATGGTAGCGGCGGCCAGTGCCATGGCTGTATGAGAATCGTGTCCACAGGCGTGCATTTTGCCGTCTACCTGCGACTTGT
>JBAVJG010000550.1:0-4489 GCA_049687655.1 Anaerolineales bacterium
AATTTATTCTTTTCGTCATCGTTTGAGATGGGTCACAAGAAAGGCGATATATCACCATGCTAGAAGTCAAAAACCTCTCCAAAGTGTATGATGGTGACGTGCAAGCCCTCAAAAATGTCAGTTTTACCGTGAACCAGGGTGAATTCCTGGCTGTGATCGGATTAAGCGGCTCCGGAAAATCCACCCTGTTGCGTTGCATCAACCGCCTGATCGAACCCACAGGAGGGCAGATCATCTTAGACGGGCAGGATGTCACTGCCGCCAGCCAGGATGAGATGCGCCGCATCCGCCGCAAGATCGGTATGGTTTTCCAGCACTTCAATCTGGTCTCCCGTTCGAAAGTCATCACCAATGTCCTGGCGGGGAGGTTGGGGTATGTCAACCCGGTCATGAGTGCTCTCAACCGCTTCCCAAAAAACGACATTGAAATGGCCCTTGCCCAGCTTGATAGGGTTGGCATTAAGAATCAGGCGTACAAGCGCGCCGACGAACTCAGCGGCGGTCAGCAACAACGTGTAGGGATAGCCCGCGCCATGATGCAGGAACCCACCACGATCCTGGCTGATGAACCGGTCGCCAGCCTTGACCCCGTGCTGGCCCATTCCATTATGCAGCATCTTGAGAAAATCAATAAAGAAGATGGCGTCACCATCCTCTGCAGTCTGCACTTCCTGGACCTGGTACATCGATATGCAAATCGGGCAATTGCTCTCAATGAGGGAGTATTAATGTTTGATGGATCGCCCAAAGAGATCGACGATGAAAAATTCCGAGAAATCTATGGCAAAGACGCAGAACGTGTAGGATAAAGGAGTCAACCAATGAAGAAGAGTTCATCACCGATCAGATCGCTGGCTGTTGGGCTGGTAACACTCCTGGTCCTTGTTGTTCTTGCATATGGTTTTTCTGTAACCAAAATTAACTTTGAAGAAACCCGCTCTGAAAGACGTGTGGCTTCACTCACACGAATTCTCAGGGCTTTGGCACATCCCAAATTATTCGACTTTGAATATACGGAAGTGGATGTTGAGGTCCCCTTTTATTTGGGATGTCCCGAAGGTGGTGTCGAACTCCCTGAAGTAGACCGGTCAGGGGCGTTTATCATCCCCAGCGTCGCGTGTGCCGAACCCGGGGAAACCATCGTGATTGAAGGATATAACTTCCAGGAAAACTCATCCGGACCGATAAATTTCATCGGTTTCAGTCCTGAAGCCCCTAATGGGGTTCCCCTTCAAATAGGTAACTTCCAGGCAGATGCACAGGGCAATTTCCGTATTGAGGGAACCATCCCCAACCGCCAGGTGAAGGAAGACCCGCAAGCTATCCGCGCCACCGGAAGGGTGCGTGTTGGAGCTCCTTCGCTCTCCCGCGAAGCCAAAGTCACCTGGGACAAAATTATTGAAACGGTCTTTATGGCTCTGCTGGCCACTACTTTCGGCACTTTGATGGCCATCCCGATCAGTTTCTTTGCCGCCCGGAATCTGATGTCAGACGTTAAGACTCCCCTCAGCACTATTTCCCTTTCTCTGATTGGATGGCCTTTAGGTATGTGGTTGGGAATAAAAGCAAATCAACTTTTCGTAAATTTGTCGTCGCCACTTTTCAATTCATTTCTGCCCACCCTGACCGGCACAGTTATCCTGCCCATTTTTGGTTTTATGTTCGTAAAGTGGATACTTTCCAAACAGGATGAAGATGCAGATTTGCAATTAAAAGACCGCTTGATAAATCTACTCTACACCATAATAGCAACCATCCTGGTGCTGGCATCCCTCTTGTTCTTTGGCAAACTCCTTATTCAGGTTGGTAATTACCTTACACCAAATGAAGAAGTTCCGCTGTACTTCATACGAAAGTTTATTTACCAAGTGGGAGACATCATCTCCATGCTGGTACCCGTCATCGCTGCTCTAATTGGCGGTGGGATTTTTGGCGGGTTATTTGGTAACTTTGGCCAGACGATCAGTGATAGGATCGCTCCTGCGACAGGGAAAGTCATTAACCTGATCATCACTCCCGTCGCCGGTGCTTCGATTGCGGTTCTCATTCTTCAAGGAGTGGATTGGTTCTATCAGTTCAACAACCCGGCTATTACACTCTATTGGCCGGCTGGGATCGGCGCTGCCACCGGTTTGGCGCTGGCAATTATGGCGCCACCGAAACAATCACTGCCGATCGGTATTGTTCTCTACGGGATTATCCGAACCATTCTAAATGGCACTCGTTCAGTCGAAGCGCTTGTCATGGCAATTGTCTTCGTGGCCTGGGTGGGGCTTGGTCCATTCGCCGGTGCGCTGGCACTCAGCTTGCACACCATCGCTGCTCTTTCCAAGCTTTACTCCGAGCAGGTTGAGAGCATTCTCGAGGGGCCCCTGGAAGCCATTCAGGCAACCGGCGCCAATCGCTTGCAGACCATCGTTTTTGCCGTCGTACCACAGATCATCCCCCCATATATTTCCTTCACCATGTATCGCTGGGACATCAACGTACGTATGTCCACGATCATCGGTTTTGTCGGCGGCGGTGGAATTGGTTTTGTCCTCCAACAGAACATCAATCTGCTAAACTACCGGGCAGCCAGCGTCAACATGCTTGCGATTGCCGTAGTTGTCGCTTCGATGGACTATATCAGTTCTGCAATCCGCGAGCGTTACGTTTAGCGCGAGTTTCAGAAAGAAAACGTCCCGTTCAATTGCTGAACGGGACGTTTTCTTTCTGGCAGGTTTTTTGAGAAAACGAGACTATTTCTTCCAGGGCCAATCAACGCAAGAAGACACTTCGGGAAAAACAGAAATATCTGCCTGACCCTTTAGCACAAAGGTTGTTACTTCGCAACCATCAAACAAATCTTTAGCCGTCTCCAGCGTTTTTCCGCTAACACTGACATCGTCTACCAAAAGTATGCGTTTTCCTGTGATAGGTTCATTAACTCTCGTCAAGAGTTGGGGGGCCTCATAACGAGGATTATTGTCTTCATCACGGTAATTGATCGAGACAACCTCTAAAGGTTTGTCAAGATGGAAAGCAACTAAACTGGCGGGCACAGTTCCTCCCGATGCAATCCCAACAATCAGGTCCACTTCAGGAAATTGGGTCTTCCTGATTCGTTCCGCGATCTCTGGAAGAATCAATTTAGTTTTTGTTGTCTTCATTGTTGCCAACGAAGGAGCAGACGCTCGACTGCAAACAAGATCAATATTCCAGGTATGGAAATCGCCAGGCCGGTCAGATTTTGTCCAACCACAGGTAAATCAAAGCCATCACTCAGTATCAAGATTCTGGGAACCATAACTACTATCTTTGCGACGAGAAATGCCAAGGCGGAAAAGCCCAGGAACGTTTTCTCTTTCTGGACAATCCAAAAAACAATAATAGAAAAAACGATTAACTCGCTGGTGACAAAATACAACAAGGGAGCTTGTGGCATACCTGTCAGCGCATTGTTGATCATTGGTGCGAGAATTGCCGCTAAAATTAACCCTACTGGTGAAACATAGAATGCGGCCACCAATGGGGCAACGAACATCGGCAATAGATATGCGCCCAACGGCTGAATCCCTGGAAACGGGATCAAGTGCACGATGATTGGAAGAAGTACCATTCCGGTAAGCGTCAAGGCTGTATAGAAAGCCTGAACGATGATGTGTTTTCGATCTAATTTGGCGAGTGTCATTTGAAACTCCTTGATATTAACTTAATGGTTATTATAATACGCTATCTTCGTCAGGATAATTGGACGATGTTTTTCTTATAGAGTAGAATTTCCACCCACTGTGTGCCGCACAAATATTCAGACGATAAACATGGTTTTCGAAGACAATCAGCTAGATTTAAATTTAAACAAATATACAAGGAGCGGTATGTGGAAAAAATTTCTCAAGTGGACCTGGCGCGTTATACGGAGCCTGATCCTGCTCGGCCTGCTGGTCTTTTTCTTGCCCCGTATCGTCACCTCGATCTACGCCGCGTTCAAGGCATTCCCCGTGGATGACGTCCCTGCCGACCGGGTGGCGATCGTTTTCGGGGCTGGCTTGCGCCGCGATGGAGGCCCCACCGCCGTGCTGCGCGACCGCGTGCAATCCGCCGCTCAACTGTACTTTGACGGCAAGGTTGAAAAATTGCTGATGAGCGGCGACAATAGTGTTGCAAATTACAACGAGCCAGCAGCCATGCGTCAACATGCCCTCGGCCTCGGAGTCCCGGATGAAGCGATTGTGCTCGATTACGCTGGTCGGCGCACCTACGATACTTGCTATCGCGCCCGGCATATCTTCGGCATCGAATCCGCAATTTTGGTCACCCAGAAGTTCCATTTGTCGCGCGCTCTGTTCACCTGCAACGCACTGGGGGTGAAGGCCGTAGGCGTGGAGGCTAACAACTATTATTACCTCAAGCGCTCGCGCCTGTATTGGAATATCCGCGAGCAGTTCGCAACCGTAACTGCCTTTTGGGATGTATACTTCAAGAAACCGCTGCCCGTGTTGGGCGA
>JBAVJG010000551.1:0-5720 GCA_049687655.1 Anaerolineales bacterium
GAAACAGGGTCAGCAGAACCAGGCCCAGCGGCCGCCGAGACGGGAGTCACATCGAAGGAAATCTCCAATGTTCCACAACCTGACAGGAGCATCGTCAGGGCGATAAAAATGTACACGATCTTTTTCATTCTTTCTCCACAAACAAAAAGTAGCCGCATCTTTTTCAGAAAGGAGGGGTTGTAGGGTAGCCCCACACCCCAATTTCTTGAAAGGATACGAATATCATAATCCTGATTTGCACGCCTATACCGCAATTATGCCGCAGACTGGCATAATTGCGGTATTAGCAAATACTTGCAGCAATGGGCAAATCAAGAATGTAAGCATCAGGTAGCAACTCCGGGTAACGTTGCAATGAGTTCCGCAAAGCGTCGCGGGCACGTGCCAGTCGGCTCTTGACGGTACCGGTTGGAACATCCAACACATCCGCAGCTTCTTCGTAGGATAAACCCTCAACATCCACTAGTTGAGCCACGAGGCGGTAATGCTCGGGCAGGGCTTCCAGGCTGGCCTGGATGGCATCTGCCATATCTGACCTTTCAGCCCGCTCCTCAGGAGATGGACCGGGGTCGGTCAGCCATGAGGCAGGTTCCATCTCTTCGCCGTCTTGATCGTATGTCTGCAAAGGTACATTATTGTTGCGTTTACTACGTCGCAACTCGTCATAACAGGCATTGACTGTAATGCGGCTCAGCCAACTCTTCAGAGAGCCGCCGCGGAAGGTCCGCAGGTTGCGGAAAGCAGACAGCAAAGCTTGTTGCACGGCATCAGCAGCTGTATCTTCATCGCCCAGGATGTTCATGGCAACACGGAACAGGAAATCCTGGTACAGCAATACCAGTTGATTGAAAGCTTCCAAATCGCCGCGTTGTGCGGCACGGATCAAGGTTTGTTCGTTCATAAGAGTTACCCACCTTATTTATACGCCCCCGTTGTTACAAGCCTGTGACGGGGATGTCACAGTTTGGTAACACAAAGAATTCGTTGGTCGAGCACCGCGAAGCGGAGTACACTTGCACCGCGCTGCGTAAGGTGTAGTGCAGGTGTCGAGACCAACAAGTCACCTATAAAACAATAGATTTCTTGATAATGTGGTGGTCTCGATACGCTTGGCTACTCGACCACCGGTACTATCACTTTTTCACAGGCAATCGCAGCGTAAACACCGTCCCGCGCGGGTCGTCCTGGCGACTGCGGACCTCCACCCGGCCACCGTGCAACTCTACAACGCGCTGGACAAGCGCCAGTCCCAGACCGCTGCCTTCGATACCGCGCGCATTGGCGCCACGGTACAGTTCTTCGAATATCTTGGACAGTTCCTCGGAAGGGATGCCCGGCCCCGAATCGGCGACTTCGACGACGATAGCTTTACCGTCCTCCAGCGCACGGACTTCGACCGCTTCATCCCCGGACGTGAACTTGAGCGCGTTTTCGACCAGATTGTACACAGCCAGAGAAAGCAGGTCGCGGTCACCGGTCACAGGCGGAAACGGCGAAGGGACTTTCGAGATGAGCAGGTTCACTTCCCGTCCCTGATAAACAGGAAGGGTTTTGGCTGCATCAACCATTTCCCACAATAACTCCGGCACATCTACAGGCAAACGCTCCAATGGACGCACCCCTAAGTCGGACAATTTGCGCAAGTCTGCCAACAAACGGATCAGACGCTCGACAGCCCGCCCGGCATTCTCAGTGGCACGCTGGCGCTCATTTTCCAACTGAGACTCGCGCACGTTGACCAGTGCTGTCCGCAAGGCAGTTAGCGGGTTCTTGATCTCATGGTCCAGGCGGCGCAGGAAACGGCGTCGGCCATCTTCCGCTTTGTGCTGGGCCTCTGCTACGGAACGTTGAAGTTGTTTCTCCTTGCGTGCCATCCCAAGTGCAAAGGCAGCCAGCAACAAAGAAATAAATACACCCAAGACAAAAGCGACCATACCAATATCGATTTTGAAGACCAGCAAAGGGACAGGTTGAAAAAAGGCTTGCGCAATTATAGAGGTCAGCGCGCCCAATAAAAAGGGTAAGCCGATAAGTATGAGATAAAACCAGCGTTTTTTGCTCATCACCCGAAAGCTTATCCTTCCCCACGCACATCGGCGACAAAGCGATAGCCTTCGCCAGGGATGGTCTCGATATATTTTGGTTCGGATGGGTCATCATCCAGGGCGCGGCGCAGCTCGGCCATGCGCGTGTCCACGGTGCGCGTGCCAGCCGGATACTCCCAACCCCAGACGGCATCCAACAGGCGCTCGCGCGTGACGGCTTCGTCAGGATGAGTCATCAGATATTCAAGCACGGCCAGGGCTTTAGGCGTCAATTCGAGCGTTTCGCCTGCAAGGGAGGCTCGCCGGGCGCGCCGGTCGAGGGACAGTTCACCGGAGGTCAGTAGCCAGGCTGCAGAGAGCGAGCGTTCACCCGGGCGGGCGCGTCGCAGCACTGCGCGGATGCGCGCTAATAATTCGTGTGGGTCGAAGGGTTTGTTGAGGTAATCGTCTGCGCCCTCTTCAAGGGCCAGGGCGCGCTCGGAGGCCTCGCCCACCTGCGTGAGCAGGATGGTAGGAGTCCACACGTTGGCGCGACGCAGCCGGCGCAAAGTCTCACGCCCGTCCATGCGGGGCATAAGCACATCCAGGATGATCAAATCCGGATGGTGGGACTGGGCCTTGTCGAAGGCTGATTGGCCGTCGGAGACGACCAGCACATGAAAGCCAGCCCGTTCAAGGAAGGGAGCCAGGCTGTCAACGATGTTCGGGTCGTCATCGGCAAGCAGGATGAAAGGGTTTTGGCGAGTCATAGGTCAGGGCTTTGAAAAGGGCCTGGTCTGCACGACCAGGCCCATCATTCAGAGTGAAGCGGGACTTTATCCTCCCAAAGAGAAAGTGGTCATAATCGTATCGAACACGGCCGACTCAGCCGCACTGTCGAATGGGGTTGGCGGGGTCGCGTAATTCTCCAATTCAGCAGAGTGCAGCACGAAGGTCATGCTGATGCAGGCGTTATCCTGGGTCGTGGAATAGGCCATCCAATCGTAGATATTTCCGGTCGCCACACCTGAACCCGTCTCTTTCAAGAAGGAAATGCTGTTGATGGTCACATTTTCTGAAGTGGCAGCACCGCTTGTCGGGGATTTGCAGGGATCGGCATCCTCGACCACAGTAATGTCAAGATATTTCTCCACCAGATTGGTACCGGATGTAATCGGAAAGAATATTCTCCCGGCCGTATCCGTCTGGCCAGTGACAACTGATCCCGGTGGGAACTGGAAGTTGAAACCATATTTTAGGTTCTGGTACGTGTTCCAGTTGGCTGTGGTAGTCTGCGTGGTCGTAGCAGTGGGTGTAGCGGTGGCGGGAGTATTCGTGGGAGTGGCAGAAGTGGTCGTGGCGGTGGCAGGAGTGGTTGTAGCTGTGCTCGTGACCGTCCCGGAGACCTTGATATCTACCCACCAGGGCTTGTTAGCCAGCGTACCGATACCAAACAAGGCACCGCTGGCGTTCTTGAACATCCAGTACCCTCGATATGAACCGGGGGAATTGGGCGCAGTCAGGCTGACGGTCAGGTCAACGGTCTGCCCAGGCGCGACCGATTTGGGAAAGGTCAGCGCATCGGGGCCGCCCATCTTCTCGCCGCTGTAGAAGACCAACTGATATGAGGTCGTCCAATTACAACTCCCAACATTCTTCAAGCGCCAGGTCTTGTTGAAAGCTGCGCCCGGTGCAAAGGTGGTGCCATCCGGTACCGTCACGTCCGCGATGAATCGCGTCTTGTCACAGGTAGAAGGCGGGACCGTTGAAGTCGTGGGTGGTTTGGTACTGGTTGGAGTGGGAGTGGGCGGTGTACCAGTGACGGTCGCCGTAGGAGTAACTGGCGAGGCGCCCACACGTGCAATGACCGGATTTCCCCACAGGGCGCGATCACCGGATGCATTCCCATAGGCGGAGATGAACAGGATGAATTTCACATCCTGCCCGGCCAGCGCGTTCAAATTCAAGTTGACGTTATACGTCAGGCCTTCGTATTTCTCGCGAAATGTCCAGAACGTTCTGACCGGTCCATTGCCAATCTGGTAATCCAGTCGATAAGCCACATAACAATTGGTCGCGCCGTACTCACAGCCAATCGTGGCCTGGAAACGGTCGCCGCTCTGTACGCGGAAAGCCGGATAAATGCCCTGGATATAACCATTATAGATATTCTGGGGAGCGACAAGTAAGCCGGGGTTTCCCAACTCGATTCCGCTTTCGAATTTGGGTTTATCCAGCTTTAAGGCAAAGCCTTTGGCGTCTCCATCTGTCCCGGGAAAGGTTAACGCGCCGGCGCCACTCGTCCAGGTTGCGGAGGGGGCATTGGCGGCGAAATCATAACCAACACCTGAAGAAGAACCAACGTAGATCTCAACCCAGAAAGCCCTGTTGGTGGTCGAGCCAATGCCAAATAGAACATTGTTGGCATTGCGCAATTTCCAATAGCCGAAATAATGACCGGCGCTGCTGGGCGCGGTCATATCCAGGCTCAAATCTACAGTCGCACCAGGGGGGACATTCGAGGGGAAATTCACTGCGCTCGGCGCGCCCATCTGCTCGCCGCTATCGAAGACCAGTGCGTAAGAGGTAGTCCAGGTGCAATGGCCGATATTCCTCAAGCGCCATGTCTTGCGGAACGTAGCGCCCGGCGTGTACGTCGTTCCATCCGGTACGGTCACATCGGCGATGAACTGCGCCCAGTCACAGGTGGATGCTTGCGCCGAACTTGCACCCACAGACGGGAATGCTCCCAGCACAAGCGCGAGCAACAGAACTGCCGAAGCCAATTTGGAAAGTGATTTCATATCTGCCTCCTAAATAATCCTTCCTGCTAATCCCGCTTTATTAAATAAAACGTTACGGGATATAGACGTGCGAACCGCTTCCAAGGTTCCAATAAATTTAGTTACACGACATCTATAGTATATCTTTTAATTCGTTTTCATTCAAACGTACAAAAGGCCTGGTCGTGCTGACCAGGCCTTGCTCAAGATTAAATGCAGAACTTATTTCCAGGTAAATGTAGACATCATCGTGTCAAACACTGCCGATTCTGCGGCCTCGTTGAACTCCGGGCGAGGCGGGTCGAAATTACCAGCGGCTGAATAACTCAATATGAACGTCAGACTCACACAGGTGCTTTCGGAGGTATCTTTGACTGAATAAGCAACATATTGCTGGAAGTTACCAGCACCACCGTCTCCACCCGTCTCTTTCTTGAAGGTAATTTCATTAAAGGTCACATCCACAGGCGTACTGGGATCCGGATTCGAACTCAAGCAGTCTCCGCTCCCAGCTTCACTTGTTTCAATCTCAAGAGTTTTTCTATTCAGGTTCGTTCCCGGTGTGATCGGCAAGGTTATCATCCTATCCGTAAAGTTGACTGATGAGCCTTGGGGAAACTTTATTGTAAAGGGATCTGCTGAGTCACTAAATGTGCTCCACCCACTAGTAGATGAACCAGACGAGCCAGTCGATGTACCTTTCCCAACAATGACAGGATGCCCCCAAATGGCGCTGTCACCCGCAGGGGATCCATAAGCCGACATATTGAGAATAAAATTGACATTCTTATCAGCCAGCCAGTCCAGGTTGACGTTGGCACTGTAGGTCAGCCCTTCATAGCGTTCACGGAACGTCCAAAGTGTGTGGACGGGGCCGCTCCCAATCTGATACTTGAGACTGAAAGCAACATAG
>JBAVJG010000552.1:0-3651 GCA_049687655.1 Anaerolineales bacterium
ACGATAATCGGGCTCAACTGTTCCATCCAGTACACCCAGACGAAACTGACGGCGGACTTCCTCAATAATCAAAGAAGCCGCCCGGGCCACCGCTTGAATAGCAAATGAAGAAAACAACCACGGGATCGAGCCACCGATCAACATACCGACGAACACGCGCGGCATGGAAACGCGGATGCCGTTTGCCAGCGCCAACGGGTCGACGCGGCTGACGTCCGTGATAAAGGAACCAAACAGAGAGACAGCCGCAATGACCGCCGAACCAATCGCAATGCCCTTGGTGATGGCCTTGGTCGTATTGCCCACAGCGTCCAGGTCGGCCATGATCTTTTGCGCGGTAACAGTTTCTTCGTCGGTTCGATCGGTCCAGGCCATCTCACCGATGCCGGCCGCATTATCCGCGATGGGTCCGAAGGAATCCATGGCCACGTTGTTGCCGGTCAAGGTCAGCATGCCAATACCGGTCATCGCGACACCGTAAAGCACGTAAGTGAATTGCTCGACCGGTTCAGCAGATACACCGCCAAATATAAGCAGTGACGCGAAAATCGAAGCCGCTATGACTATGATCGACCATACGGATGATTCATACCCGACCGAAACACCAGACAGGATAAATGTGGCCGAGCCGGTGTCCGCTGATTTCTTGATCCCTTGAACCGGGGGGAAGTGGAGACTCGTGAAGTAATCTGTCAGACGATCGATCAAAATAGCCAACAACACGCCTGCCGCCGTCGCCAGGAACGGCCGCCACCACCCACCGGGTACGCCTGCCATATAAAAAACAGCCACGATCAAGAACATGACTGTTGATATGGCCGCGGAGGACAGGAAGCCTTTGAAGATAGCCTGCATGGCATTTCCGCCCTGCTGATCCGGACTGCCTTTGACCAGATATGTCCCAAAAATGGAGGCCAGCACACCAATGCCGCGTACCAAAAGCGGGTAAATGATCCACTCAAGGTGACCGGTGATGTTAAACAAAGCCACACCCAGGATCAAGCTGGAGACAATTGTCACCTCATAGGATTCAAAGATATCCGCAGCCATACCGGCGCAGTCACCGACATTGTCACCAACCAGGTCTGCGATCACTGCCGGATTTCTCGGGTCGTCCTCAGGGATGCCTGCTTCCACTTTACCGACCAGGTCCGCGCCGACGTCAGCGGCCTTGGTAAAGATGCCGCCGCCCACGCGCATGAACAGCGCCAAAAGTGTGCCGCCAAACCCGAACCCGAGCAAGGCATCCGGTGCGGCAATGCCAAAGACCATGAAGATGACCGTGCCGCCGAACAGGCCCAGGCCATCCGTCAGCATCCCGGTGATCGTGCCAGCCCGGTATGCGATCCGCAGCGCGTCCCCAAAAGAGCGGCGCGCCGCCGAGGCTACGCGCACATTGGCCTGCACAGCCATACGCATGCCAATCTGACCGACGGTCAGAGAGAAGCCTGCACCCATAACAAAAGCAATAGCGCGCCCTAATCCGATTAGAAGGCGCACTGTTTGTTGGTCGGCAGCTGTCAAATCATGACCGCAGGCTACAGCCGCGCTAATATCTGCGCCTTTGAATGCCAGACAGTACCATTCCGAGGCCTCGGGCGTTGGAGGCACGATATAAACCGATGCAAACAATGCAATCGTCAAAATTACGATGAGCGGTAAGATGGATCCCAACTGCCGTTTCAGATAAGCATCCGCTCCATCGCGAATTGCGTTCCAGACTTTTTGCATTTTCTCATCGCCCTTATCCTCGCGCAAAATTTGCGAGCGCAGAAAAACTGCATACAGCAGGCCCAGAATTGCAACCCCTAAAACGGCCCAAATTGCGATGGTTTCGAAAGAGTCAAGTCCATACATATTCCACATTCCTCCCGCGCATTAAATAATTTTAGGCGGTTTCCGCCTATTACACGCAGTCAGGATTTTACAGGGCCTGAGAGATTGTGTCAAGAAATTCCTACAACCTCACTCGCATTTCGACTTCTCCCCCGCGCCATCGAAACGGATATCCACCCGCTCTCCTTCTGACAGGTCTATCTCTTCCAGGCGCGCGGTGCCCGGGTAATCCAGGTCGATCACCTGGTGCAAACCCACATTGAAATGCTCTTCATTATAGGGTTCGTTGAATTTGTTAAGCAATTGCACATCCTCGGGCAAGATCAAGATCGTGTTCTTGGTGCAGTTGCGGATGAATGCCGGGGAGGCCGGTTCTGTCTCAACGAATGGCAGGTTGCTAAGGTCACCGCTTATTTCCGTATAAACCGTTTCGGTGGTGATCCAGCCTTCCTTCCCGGGCTGCGAAGGGAGCTCAACCCGTATCCAGCGGCTGATCCTGTCCCGGCCTGTGGCAAAGACCGTTTCGCCGTCATACAACACGTCTATGAAATTGTGATATAGACTCGGCCCGCGGTGCACGAACAGGTTGCCACCTACGATAGCTACTGATACCGTCTTCGGGGTCGGTACTCTTGGAGTAGCATCCACCGGGGTCGGGGTGACCGTCGCTGTCCGGGCAACAGGAGCAGGCCTGGTCGCGGTTGGAAGCGCGCTCAGGTTACCCGGGCGCGCTGTCCAGGTGGGAATTTCGCCCGGTGTCGAGGTCGTCTGCACCACATCCGGTCCATCTGCGGCTGTCGGCGCGCAACTCTGGATAGCCAATGCTGCCAGCAATAACAATGCCATCAAGGCTTGAACTTTGAATTTCAGGGTCATCATTCTCTGTATAAAAAAAGAACAGCCAGGCGACTGCCTGGCTGTTGATTGACTTGTACCGCAACAATCTGAAGTTGTAAGGCAGATTTTTTGCACATCTAAGGACAATATTCAGTGCAGCCCTATTATTATCATGGTTGCGGCACTTGGCCTACATGCCGTCGTCTACGTCGTTGGCTCCGTATCCCGGGCCGCTGGTGAAGAAATCATAGTTCGGTTGGATATCCGGGGTCAGGTCGACCACCTCACCGGCCTCCAACTGCCTGACTGTATCAAGCTTAATCGGGTTGCCGTGATGGTTGGTTCCTTCGAAGTGACCATCCAGGCCGACATTGCTGATGTATTCGCCGCCTTTGGCCGTATAGGCCGACGGTACTTCATCTTCAGGGAAGATGGCAGCAAACGGGCATTCGGGTACGCACGCGCCACAGTCGATGCATACATCAGGATCGATGTAAATCCAGGGCCATTCTGCAACCGGCTGACCGGGTACCATGCACTCAACCGGGCAAACTTCGATACATCCGCGATCGCGTACACATAAACTGGTAGTAATATGGGTCATGTGGATCCTCCGTTCATGAATAGATGGTTGGAGTAAGCTATTTCGGTTATTCTACCGCATTTTTTAACGGCTGTCTCTAGTGCCGCAAAAACCTTAAGCTGTAGAGTACCCTGCTGATTTTTGAAGTACAAAATCAATTCTAACCCTACAATTTTATGTGGTTGCGGTACTAGTGCTCGAATTGAGGAGTGCTTGATTCCGAAAACATTAATAGGACTTACGAAGTTCGCCAAAGGTTACCGAAAATAAGGGGGGCGTGAATTGCACACCCCCCTTATTTTCGGGCTTCCTCCGTATTTTTGCGTAAGTCTTGAAGCAGTTTTTTGTCGGCTGCGTTTGCATATCAATTATATGAAATTTGTATGACATAAATA
>JBAVJG010000553.1:0-21129 GCA_049687655.1 Anaerolineales bacterium
CTCGCACCCCCTATTTCCGGCCCTCTCACATTCAATTGTGTAAGTCCAAATTTTTTATTAATGTATCGCAAATTATAAACGGATTTTGTGACTTTTGTCACATTTAAGAAGAGGAATACCTGCGTCCCTTCCAAGTGACCCCCTTGCCTGACAGGACATTCCATGCAGACGTGATCATCATGGCTGCGAAGACGCCCGCACCGATGGGCGTGGTCAACGCATACCAGGCTGGAATGCCCATGCCACGTGATGCCAGCACCCGCCAGAAAATTAAATACCCCCATAATATCAACGCTTCGACAAGCACCACGCTTCCTTCCAGGTCCGAACCTGCCATCGTTAAAACGACGCCCCAGATCACCCAGGCCGGTAACAGCAACGCCGCCGTAAACGCCAGGAATGCTCCGAAGACACCCAGCAGAAGCAAACCCTTATCATCGCGCAGACCGAGATAGATGTTCTTCGTCCAGCCCTCCCACATCTCCGCCAGGGATGTGTACATGCGCGTGGAGGCCACCTGCCGCCCATCCGCCACCACCAGCCGGTAGCCCTTCTCCTTCACCAGCACTGCCAGGTCTTTATCCTCCACGATCGAGCTTTTGATGGTCGCATGTCCACCAACCGATTTGTAGACAGATCGTCTGATAAAGATAAACTGCCCGTTAGCAATCGCATCTTTCCGCTTTGGATCATTTACCTTGCGCGGTGAAAACCCCACCGAGAGCGCCAGCATAACCAGCGGCAGCACCGTTCGCTCCCAGAAGGTCAGCATGATCTGGCGCGTCATGATCGTAAACAAGTCTGCTTTGGATTCAACCGCCTTGGCGTACACCGCAGCCAGCGCATCCGGCGTGACGAAGGTATCCGCATCCACGAAGCACAGCCACTCGCCACGCGCGACTGCCGCAGCCTGGGTCAAGGCATGGGGCTTGCCAGCCCAGCCCGGGGGCAGGTCCGAACCGTTGATGATTTTCAACGGAACCTTGCGAAGGATTGAAACCTTCGTAAGGTTTTGCAGTCTTTCCGGCGTGGAATCCGTCGAACGATCATCCAAAACGATAATTTCGAAGTTGGGATAAGTCTGTGCCAGCAACGCCTCAACACAACGTTCGATATTGCGCTCCTCGTTGCGAGCTGGTACACAGACAGAGATAAGCGGTGATTCATGCGAGGGAGATTCAGGCTCAACCACAATGTCCAGCTTGTATTGGTTATGCATCCAGGTAATAATAAGCAGGCCTGCCAGGAAGCAAACAGAAGAGATGATAAGAGTGTTCATAGCCTGATTGTATCTCAGAGGATGGGCGTGATAAAATTTGGACACGACCACTCTGAAATGGAGAATAAATGGGCAAAATAAAATTCCACTTGCAACTTTTAAGCTTTATCATCATTCTTTTATTAGGGAGTTGCCTGCCTGCGGGCACACCGCCACAAGCTCAAAACACCCTGGAAACCATCGTGGCCGCAACCCTGACAGCTTTCGCTGGTGAGTCGCCTGCAACTGAAACGCCAGACGTCCCCGCACCCGTTGAAACCATTACGCCGGTCCCTACCTTCACACCGCCACGTGCCCTACAAGTCGCTTACGTGAAAAACGGCAATGTGTATATCTGGACAGAAGGCGAAAGCAGCGTCGGCCTAACCAGTACGCAGGATGCTATGGATGTAAGTATTTCCGATGATGGACAGGTCATCGCCTACATCCGCCGTGATACTAACGATGACTTTGCTTATGAACTGTGGGCAGTGAATACTAGCGGCCCGACCAACGTGCGCTTGCTGGTGAGCAAGGCTGAATTTGAAGATTTGAAGGCTACTAGTCCATATCCCGACGCACGTGGTTTGGGACCGGATTTTTTCAAGTTCCGGCCACGCACTCATCAGTTGGCTTATAGCACGGTTCCCATTTTCGAAGGTCCCGGATATGCACCAGGTGAAGACTTACGCCTGGTCGACACCGATACACTAGAGAAGATCACCATCTTTGATTTTGGACAGGGCGGGCTTTTTTACTTTTCCCCGGATGGCGCTCAGGTAGCATTATCCAATCCGGACCATATCAGCCTGGCCAACGCAGATGGAAGCAACCTGCAGCCCGATGTGTTGACCTTCCCACTGGTCGGGACGTATAGTGAATACCAATATCACCCACGGCCACACTGGTCAGCAGATTCGAGCTTCTTGCGCGTCGCCATTCCGCCAGAAGAAACACTTGCACAGCCAACGCCGCCGACCATGTTATGGCACATTCCAACCGATGGCTCACCTGCGACCCAATTAGGCAGCATCCCTGCCATTCCGTTTGCCTGGCCGGACACGGCCTTCTCTCCCAACCTGGACAAAGTCGGGTATGCTACAAGCATTGGCGAGGCAGAGCAAAACCAGCGCGAACTGCATATTGCCAACGCGGATGGTTCTGGAGATGTCGTCTTTGCCACTGGTGTAGGGGTTGAATTCTGGCAATGGACACCGGATGGCACCCGCTTTGTCTATGCAATCAACGGTGGGGTGGAGCAGGGTGTTTATCTGGGTCAGCGTTCAGGTGAATTAACTCTGATCGCCAGCATTCCATCAAGCATAAATCAAATGCGTTGGGTAGACTCTTCTCGTTTTCTGTATTTCCAAGTAAATGGGAATGCATGGGAATTACGCATCAGTGATGTAGATGGTCAAAACCATGCTTTCATCGATACCATCCCTGATTCGGTTAGCTCGTTCGATTTCACACAATGAATTGACTTGTACATTAAAAAAGAGCGGGCTGGCAACAATCAGTCCGCTCTCTGTTCATCAAATGTTAAATCACTTGCACCGTTGACCCCTGCGCCGTTTTCTCCACTTCGATACGCGTTGGGAAAGCATCTTTCAATTCATCCAGATGTGTGATCACCAAAATCTTGGCGAAATCATCTTTCACCAGATTGATGGCTTCAATCAAGCGCTGTCTGCCCTGAATATCCTGCGAGCCGAAACCCTCGTCAATGACCAGCGTTTGCAGGCGCGCGCCCTTGCGTTGGGCCAGCACTTCCGATAATGCCAGCCGGATGGCAAAATTCACACGAAAAGCCTCTCCGCCCGAATACATTTCGTAATCACGCACCCCGGCCGTATCGCTGATCTGGATATCGAGCGTCTCTTTCAGGTCCTCGCGTTTCTTATCCTTGTACTCGGCCTGGGTCACAAAGCGAACACTCATCTGCCCATCAGACAGTCGGTCAAGCAGTTCGTTGGCGCGCGTTTCGATCTGCGGTAGGGCCTGCTCGATCAGCAGCGCCGGAACACCGTCCTTACCAAAGGCGCGTTCCAACGTTTTGTGGCGGGCAATCTTGTGCTGCAATTCTTCGCGGTTCGCGGCATAATCCGCTTTGCGCGCACGTAAATCATCCAACACATCCACCTTCTGGCGCGCCGCGCCGACTTCCTGCGTCAGCCGGTTTTCCCGTTCTTGCAGGCGCAGCAGCTCGTCCATGGCGGTATCCACATCAGGGGCTTGGGATTCTGCCGCCGCCAGCGCCGATACAGCCGCATCGTGGTCGTCTTGTTGCTGATTCACGTCCACTTGCTGCTTCTCGATTTCAGACGTTAAATTACTGATCTCATCTTCAATAGGTTTGAGCGCTGCGCGAGCTTTTTCCAGATTCTGAAACTCTTCCTCTGCAACGCGCTGCTCGGATTCGGCTTTGCGGGCGGCATCGTGGGCAGCTGCATCATAGCCAAGGGCTGCCAGTTCTTTGTCTACTTCTTTCAGTTGCTTCCGGGCTTCCTTGGCAAACCTTTCCTTTTCCAGCATCTTCGTCACTTCCCCCAGACGCTTCTCGCCCATTGACTTCCAATCATCGGCTTGTTTTTGCAAACTCTCCAGACGCTCAGTGAGCTGGGCAATAGTTGTGGCTGCGGATTGACGGTCTTTTTCTATAAAAGCATAATTTTGGATTCGCGACTCGTAATTCTCTATCTCATCTGCCAACGCCTTGAACTCAGTTTGATTGGCGCGATAACGGTCACCCTGGGATTTACCTTCACCCTCTAACCCGGTCAGCGTGGATTTGCGGTGCTCCTCACTCAAATCCTGCCCGCACAACGGACAAACCGCACCCTCCGCAACCGAAAGCTGGTCGATGCGCGCTTTCAGCTCGTCCATCTGAACTTTCGACGTCTGGTTTTCAGCTTTCAACTCGACCATTCTCTCTCGCGCGGTCCCGGCCAGTTTTTCCAACTCTTCACGCTCAGCCAACTTTGCTTCCGCCTCGGTCAGCGACTCCTTCACAGTTTCAATCTGGCCTTGCAATGCCTCGATTACTGACACCTGATCGCTGACTGCTGACTGTTGATTACTGAGCGCTGAAAGTTCCTGCTCCAACTTTGCCTTTTCGACCGCGATTTCTTCCAACAGTGGCTGGCGACGTTTCTCATGCTCACGAAACTGTTCCGCGACCACCTCCATGCGCTCGGACTCGGCCCGGGTTTGCTTCCATTTCTCATAAGCGGATTCCACGTCTGCGGCGCGTTCCAGCAGGTCGGCATAGGTGGCGCGTTCGGCTTCTCGGTCCGCGAGGCGGGCTTGAAGTCCAGAAAGATGCGCTTGAGATCGTTCGAGAGCGGTAGCCAGTGTTTCGACCAGTTTTCGCTGGTTATCCAACGAAGCGGTCACTTTCTTCATATTTTCCAGCGCGGTTTCCTGGGTTTTGCGGGCGGTTGTCAACCCCTTAAGTTCGGATTCCAACTCGGCCAGGTGCGCCACCCGCGCATCTTCTTCAGCCAATTCCTCATCGATTTCGGTGATGCGCCCATCGATCATACGGACTTCGTCTTCCAGCGCCCGGCGGCGTTCTGCAGTGCGGATCCGGTAGTTCTCCCAGGCTTCAAGGCCCAGGATGCTGCCCAGAACTTCCTTACGCTTGCTGGCAGTCTGTTGGGTAAACTGGTCGGCCCTGCCCTGCAGGAAAAAAGCCGCATTGACAAAGGTATCGTAATTCAGGCGCAATATCTGCTCGATACGCGCCTGTGTTTCGCGCAGCGTTCTCTCAGTGAGCGGGCGCCATGTACCCTGACCGAGGACCGAGGACTGTAGACGGTCTTCAGTTTTCGGCACCGTGCCCTTTGGGTATCCACCGTCCAATACTTGAAATTCCAGAGTTGTCCCCTTGCCTCGCGGCAAAGACCTTTGTACACGATAAACATTCTCTTCGTAGGAAAATGTAAACGCGACTTCAGCCGCAAGAGATTGTAGATTGACAACCGAATCATCCCGCTTGCGCGCCTGCCCGAACAGTGACCACGTGATCGCATCCAACAAAGATGATTTGCCTGCTCCATTCGGGCCGGAGATACAGGCCAGCTCAAAGATCGTGAAGTCCACTTCGACAGGATTACGATAAGACAGAAAACCGGAAATGTTGAGTTTCAGGGGGATCATCGCAAATATTATACCCTTGCAGGGCACCTTACCTGTGCAGATACCCGAACCAGGTTACTTGTTACATCTACCGAGTGATGTTATCATCCATAATCATGCTTGAAGTCGAATCCGCCCGGTCGCGCAGACGATTGATCCTTATTATGGTCACCCTCGCTACGCTGCCCTGCTACTGTCTGGGTTGGATCGCCGTACAGTTAGCTCCCGATCCGAATGCCCCCACAGCTACGCCTACCAATACCCCCCTCACTGTCACCCCCACTGAGACTCTGAGCATCTTCACGCCTACCAACAGCCTGACGCCCATCATATTGACCGAAACTGCCTCACTCACCCCTACGGAAACGCCTACTCCTACTATCACAAATACCCCTTTCCAGCCATCGACTTCCACATCCACCTTTACACAAACAGCGACCAACACCGTCACCTTTACACCGAGCTTCACCCCCTCGGTGACGCCAACTTTTACCACGACAGCAACCCCAACCAATACACCGACTGCAACATCTACCCCTTCGAATACACCTACGCCAACGATCACGAGCATAGTACAGCAACAACCTTAGATAGATTCTCCCCCCTATAATGACAGACATTCTTCCATTTTTTGAATCATTGTTGTCCGTTCCCGGTCTTTCAGGTCATGAAGCTCCTGCCGCACGTTTGATTGAGGAGGAATGGCAACCCCTTGTTGACGAACTCAGTCTGAGCCGGCTCGGCTCGGTTCACGGTTTCAAGAAAGGCATGGGAGCAGATCCGCGACCTTCGGTTATGCTGGCGGCACACATGGATGCTATCGGCCTGATGGTCACTCAGATCGAGGACGGTTTCCTGCGTGTCACATCAGTTGGCAGCGTGGATGCGCGCATTTTGCCCGGCCAGGCTGTGGTCGTTCACACATCCAAAGATGACCTGCCTGGCGTGATTGTTATGCCGCCCGCCAGGTTGCTCCCACCCGGAGAGGGAGACGGCGCGGTGGACATTGCGCATCTGTTCGTGGACGTAGGACTGCTCCCGTCAAAAGTGGCGCGTCTCGTCCGAGTCGGGGACCTGGTCTCGTTCGGAACGGAAGCAGTCGAAATGGCCGGAGAGATCGTAAGCGGGCATTCGATCGATAATCGCGCTTCCGTAGCCGCCGTCACACTTTGCTTGCAGGAGTTGCAATCCCGGTCACATGCCTGGAATGTGTGGGCCACGGCCACAGTCCAGGAAGAGATAAATTTCGGCGGGGCAGGCACATCTGCTTTCCAATTGCGCCCCGACCTGGCAATTGCAGTGGATACCACCTTCGCCAAAGGGCCGGGCGTCAGCGACTGGCAAGCCTTTGAGCTGGACAAAGGACCCACCTTCGGTCACGGCCCGAACATCCATCCTTATCTTTTCAAGCAGTTCAAGGAATTGGCTGAGCAGCTCGAAATTCCTTACGCGACTGAAATCCTGCACAAATCATCCGGTACGGACGGCATGGCCATGCAGGTAACTGCTGAAGGCATCCCAACTTTCGTGTTGAGCATCCCCATCCGCTATATGCACACGCCCGTCGAAATGGTGACGTTGAAAGACATCCAGCGCGCTGGGCGACTGCTGGCAGAATTTGTTGCCGGGCTGGAACCTGACTTCATGAGCACCATCACCTGGGACGATTGACTATGTCTGTATCGCAGCCATCCATCGGAAGCAAACAAATAAAATTGCTGGAAAAACTCTGCAACGCCTGTGCCGTCTCAGGGGATGAGGGCGAAGTGCGCAAGATCGTGCTGGAGGAAGTGCGACCCCACGCCGACGAAGTCAAAATCGATGCAATGGGAAATGTTTTGGTGACCAAAAAGGGCAGTGGTAGAAACCGTCTGCGGGTTATGCTGGATGCTCACATGGATGAGGTCGGCTTTATCCTGGTCTCTGACGAAGGCGATGGGTTGTTCGGGTTTCAAACTGTCGGCGGCATCGACCCGCGCAACCTGCTGGGCAAGCCCGTGCTGGTCGGTAAGGAGCATCTCCCCGGCGTGATCGGGATGAAACCCATCCACCTGATCGAGGCAAGCGAGCGCAAACGCAAGCCTTCGATTGACTCTCTGCGTATCGATATCGGTCCGAATGGAAAAGCCAAAACCGGTGAATGGGCCACCTTCGCAACCAGGTTCAGGCGGGTTGGGCCTTCGATCATGGCCAAAGCCATCGATGACCGTATCGGCGTAGCAACACTGATCGAACTGGTCAGGCATGCCCCCGAAAACATCGATTTGCTGGCGGCCTTCACCGTGCAGGAGGAAGTCGGTTTACGCGGCGCAAAGGTAGCCGCCTACTCCTTCGATCCTGACCTGGCCATCGCTGTCGACTCAACTCCCGCCCACGATTTGCCCAATCACGACGGCAGCGAAAGTCACTTCTACAACACCAAACTGGGACACGGCCCGGCAATTTACGTTTACAACAGAGCGACCATCGACGATCCGCGCCTGGTACGCTTCCTGAAAGAGACCGCCGAAGCCGAAGACATCCCCTATCAAATCCGCCAGCCTGGCGGCGGTGGGACGGATGCCGGCGCCATCCAGCGCACGCGTGCGGGCGTGCCGGTGGTCTCGGTCTCGGTGCCAGGACGTTATGCGCACACGCCCATAGGCCTATGCCGCGTTGATGATTGGAAAAACACGCTCAAACTTTTACATGTTGCTTTAGGACGGATAACACCAAAATTGATTACAGGAAATTAACATAGATGAACGGTTTAATTGCTTTGGTAGGTGCCGGGGAATACTTACCCGTAATGAACGAAATCGACCGCCACCTGTTGGCTTCGGTGGACACAAATGGACGCGCCCCGCGTGTGGTTTGTTTGCCCACTGCCGCCGGGCAGGAAGGGGACGCCAGTGTGGGACGCTGGCTGAGCATGGGTGTGGAGCATTTCCAGGCGTTGGGCGCGGAAGTGACTCCCGCTCACATCATCGATCGCATCTCAGCCGATGACCCGGTCTGGGAATCGGATCTGGAGAATGCCGACCTGATTTACTTCTCTGGCGGCAACCCGATGTACCTGTACGAAACCATGCAGGGCAGCCGCGCCTGGGCCGCTGCTAAAAAAGCCTGGGAGCGCGGCGCCGTCTATGCTGGATGCTCGGCAGGCGCGATGATCCTGGCGCAGCGCGTACCTAACTTCCGTGCGGCTGGCTTGACTTCAATCGAAGGGTTTCAAATTATTCCGACCACATTCGTTATTCCGCATTTTGACCGCATACGGGGACTGTGGTCGGCTTACCTGTTCGCTGTGCGCCACCAGTTGAAGGATGCCCAATTCATCCTGGGCGTGGACGAGGACACCGCCCTGGTAGGAAGGCTCGATGGCCCCTGGCAAGTAATGGGAAAGGGCCAGGCGCATATCATCACGCGCGATAACCAGCGAGATTTCAACACGGGGGAAGAAGTGCCGCTTGGATCCTGAGCGGACAAAGCGTATTGCGATAAAAATGTCGCGTTACATTGATTTATCTGTGGTTAAATATACCTATGAAGCAACTCATTAAAAAACTGACCGAAACTTTCAGCCCCTCCGGCTCCGAAGATGAAATCCGTAAAGTCATTCTGGCGGAAATCCAACCGCTGGCGGACGATGTTCGCGTGGACACCCTGGGAAATATCATCGCGCGCAAAGGCAAAATATCCGTCAATAGCTCTTCGACAGGCTCACTTGTGCCTGCAGCACCGGTGCAGGCAAGACAGGGCAAACGCGTTATGATCGCCGCCCACATGGACGAGATCGGCTTGATTGCCACCCACATTGACGAGAACGGCTTCGTGCGTTTCACCACCGTTGGGATTCCTTTTGCACGTTATTTGTTGGGTGGCCGCGTCCGCTTTGTGAACGGCGTGCAGGGTGTCATCGGTTCGGAAAAACCTGAGAAGGCTAACATAATCCCACCCGCTGACAAAATGTTCATCGACGTGGGCGCGACCGGGGTAAAGGATTGCCCGGTTAAGGTCGGGGATGTGGCCGCTTTCGAACGTCCCTTTGTCGAGATGGGAACGCGGCTGGTCGCCAAGTCACTGGATGATCGTGCCGGGGTGGCGATCGCGATCGAAACGCTGCGCAGACTCAAGCAGAGTCTGAACGAGGTGTATTTCGTGTTCACCGTGCAGGAGGAAGTTGGTGTGCGCGGTGCAACCGTCTCCGCTTACGGCGTCGACCCTGAAGTCGGCATTGCCATCGATGTCACACCCGCAGGTGACACCCCCAACCCAATCCGGCGTGAGATTGCCCTGGGAAAAGGCCCGGCTATCAAGGTCAAAGACCACATGATGCTTACTGATCCGAAAGTAGTTGCATGGATGGAACACAGTGCTGAGAAAGCCAAAATCCCGACCCAACGCGAAGTGCTGACCGGCGGCAGTACCGACGCGCGAGCAATTCAACTCACCCGTTCCGGAGTGCCCACGGGCGGGCTGGTCATTCCCTGCCGTTACGTGCATTCGCCCTCGGAGATGATCGACTATAGCGACGTTGAGAACGCGGTAAAACTGCTGACAGCCATGCTCAACGCACCGATTGATTTAGACTGATGCAACGCTTCCTCACTTTTGCGATCCTTCTGTTCCTGCTGACCGGCTGCGGGGACATCTCCTCGCTGCTTTCTACGCCCAACCCTGCTACCGTCACCGCTACCACCGTCACCGCCACCCCAAAAGCAATCAATACACCCACTGCCAGCCCAACTAACACACCTGACGGGCCGCGTACGTTGCGCATTTGGGTATCGCCACAGTTCGACCCATCTGCAGAGACACTTGCTGCCAACTTGCTCCAGGAAAGGCTGGACGAGTTCGTTGCACGCCGCCCTGCCCTGCAAATCGAGGTGCGTGTCAAAGCCGAGGACAGCCTGATCAATGCGTTGACAACCACCCGCTCAGCGGCACCCACTGTCATGCCAGACCTGGTAGCGCTCTCGCGCGCCAATCTGGAATCAGCCACTGCCAAAGGCCTGCTACATCCGTTGGATGGACTCACCACCCTGCTCGACGACCCCGACTGGTATCCTTTCGCAAGCCAGATGGCGAACATGCAGAACACCACCTTTGGACTGCCCTTTGCAGGGAATGCACTTGCACTGGTCGGATACCGTTCGCCCTTGCCATCAACCTGGAACGAAATGCCCGATGAGACGTTATTCGTCTTCCCTGCGGCCGATCCACGATCGCTATTCACATTGTCGCTTTATCTTTCTGCAGGCGGAACTTTACAAGACGATCAGGGAAGAATGGCCCTGGATGAAGACATTTTGACTGAAGTCCTTTCATTGTATTCCCCCGATAAGGAGAACCCATTTATCTCTCCCCAGGTCGTAAACTTTGAAAATGATGAACAGGCCTGGAACGCTTTCCGCGAACAACGCGGCAACCTGGTCGTCACCTGGGCTTCACGCTACCTGAACGAGCAAACACTTCCACTGGCGCTGGCGGTTCTCCCCGGATTTGAATCCGGACAATTCACGCTTGCAACTGGTTGGAGTTGGGTGTTAGCCGGGTCCAACCCGGAGAACCAGCCGCTGGCTGTTGAACTGGCCGAGTTCCTGTCAGACAGTCAGTTTTTAGCGGAATGGACACAGGCGGCAGGTTATCTTCCCACGCGGCCAACAGCTTTATCGTCGTGGAGCGATGCGGGAGAACAACTAATCCTGACACAAATGGCTGAAGCTGCCAGTCTGATCCCGGGCGAGGATGTGCTGGTCACAGTCGGTCCACTATTGGCAGAGGCCACACTTGCGGTGATCAATGGAGAACAGCTCCCTGGTGAGGCAGCGGCGTCCATTACCGAACGACTAAAATAGTTTATTACCAATTTTTATATCTTGCGTTAACACTCGCGTGCTAAAATCATTCAGTAAACAAAGAAAAGGAGTTAAGCTATGCAAATCAGCAAAGCAATGTCTGACCTTATGAATGCCCAGGTAGGAAATGAATTGGGCGCATCCAACCAATACCTTCAGATCGCTTCCTATTTCGATGGGGAGTCGCTTTCCAAGCTCGCAAAGTTCTTCTACGATCAATCTGAAGAAGAGCGTGAACATGCCTTGAAGTTCGTTCATTTTTTGATGGAAGTTGGCGCGGAGTTGAGTGTCCCCTCTATTCCAGCTACAAATACCGATGTCGGTTCGGCTGAAAACGCCTTCGAGATGTCGCTGGGCTGGGAGCAGGAAGTCACCAGCCAGATCAACGCCATGATGGACCAGGCAATCCAGGAGAAGAATTATGCTTCGCAGGCTTTCCTGCAGTGGTTCGTGACCGAGCAGGTCGAGGAATTATCCACCATGGAAGGCATGTTAGACGTTGTCCGCAAAACGGGCGAAAAGAATCTATTGATGGTGGAAGCTTACCTGACCCACCGCGAATAGAAAGTTGAATCTTTTCAGTGTAAGTCGCATGCTGTCGACAGCATGCGACTTTTGGGTTTCGCTGCCTCCTTAATGTTTCCCCAAACTTACATCTAATGGATTGTCTTCGAAACCGGATTCTATAGGACCGGGTTTACGCACATCGCGAAAAGTTCCCGAAAATAAGGGGGGCGTGCTGCGCACGCCCCCCTTATTTTCGGGCTTCATCCGTATTTTTGTGTAAGTCCTGGTTATGTCTTACTCAATGTAACGAATACCATCGGCCTGCGTTTAGTCTCGTTATATAAGAAAGATTTGACCGCACCTGCGATATCCTTTTCAGCATCCAGGCCGCCGCCATTGACAATGCCCATGATGCGTTTCTGCACTTCTGGCAGCAGTCCATTGGCTTCATCCGGAGAAAGGAAACCACGCGTCAGGATTTCAGGCTCTCCCAGCAGGCGACCGGAGTATTTGTCTACATTCAGGTCGATCAGGAAGATACCGCTACGGGCCAGTTTCTCGCGCTCGCGCATGACGCCGTGATCGATATCACCGATGCTTTGCCCGTCAACGAAGACATATCCACCGGGGATGCGTTCGGCCTTTCTCAGTTTTCCGTCCACCAACTCGACAACCTCGCCATTCTCCACGATCAGGATATTCTCTTCCGGCACACCCACCTCCCTGGCGAGGAATGCATGTCGCTTGAGCATGCGCAATTCACCGTGGATGGGGATGAAATTCTTGGGCCTGATTATGTTGATCAGTAATTTCTGCTCTTCCTGGCTGGCGTGGCCGGAGACATGGATCGGCGCAATCGCATCGTAAATCACGTCCGCACCACGGCGTAGCATACGGTTGATGGTGCGGCTGACGCTCTCTTCATTGCCCGGGATAGGATGCGAGGACAACACAACGGTGTCACCCGATTTCAAATCGAAGTGACGGTTTGTCCCGGCAGATAGTCTACCAATGATCGAGGAGGGTTCGCCTTGCGACCCTGTACACATCAGCACAACCTGCTTCGGGTCCATGTTGAGCGCCTGGTCGATAGAAACCAGAGTATCGTCTGGTATTTCCAGATAGCCAAGCTTGCGCGCGATCTTGGCGTTATCCACCATGCTCGTCCCTACAAAAGCCAGTTTGCGTTTGTGACGGGTGGCCGCCTCAGACACCTGCTGCATGCGCGAAATCAGGGATGCGAACGAGGCGATGATAATGCGTCCGGGCGCGGCAGCAAACACTTTGTCCAGTGCCGGGCCGATGACCTGTTCCGACGGCGTCCATCCGGGTCGTTCCGCATTGGTCGAATCCGACAGCAGCAAATCCACACCACGCTGCGAAAATTCAGCCAGCTTGGCGAAATCCGTGGGCCAGCCATCTACAGGCGTATGGTCGAATTTGAAGTCGCTCATGTGGACGATCAGACTGGAAGGTGTTGTGATTCCCAGGCCAACCGCATCAGGGATGGAGTGGCAGACGTGGAAAAACTCAACCTTGAACGCACCAAGCTGGACGCTCTGACCTGCTTCCACTGTATTGAGCGAGGCCTTGCTGAGGACGTTGTTCCGCGCCAGTTTGGCCTCGATCAGGCCACGGGTCAGGGGTGTGGCGTAGATCGGCGCGGGAATATCCTCAATAATATGGCGAATGGCACCGATATGGTCCTCGTGTCCGTGCGTGATGACAATTCCAACCACACGGTCGGCCTTGTCCATTAGATAATCGAAATCGGGGATGATGTAATCGATCCCCAGCATGTCATTCTCGGGGAACATGATACCGGTATCTACGATCAGGATGTCTTTGCCGTATTCGTAGACGGTCATATTCTTCCCTACTTCCCCCAATCCCCCCAGGGGAATGATTCTTAATTTGTTATTTTTACTCATGTTTTCCTTTTCTTAAAACGTAAATTTTCCACCGCTTATGCGGATTAATTCAAATAATTTGGACTCGTGCAGTTGGCAAGATGATCCCAATCAACTGCGTAAATCCTGATATTAAAAAACCCTGATGTCTTGCTGGTCAGGGTTCTCAGAATTCTGATACTGGCTTACAAAAACTGCCGTTTGGCAGGTATAGTCTTCAACCAACGGGGAGATTATAGCAGGCGGGGGGCAATTTGTCAAAGCAAATTAACCATGAATTAACAAAAGTATATCATTTGAGCTGCCGTTTGCGTCTCTCAAGGAGAAGGTTAATTTGGACAGGCTACCCATCTCCGTTTCTCAATTCAATGAATTTTTCTATTACTTGCGGATCAAAGTGCTTCCCGGCATTGGAAGTTATGTAATCGAATGCCTTTTCTTCGGTCCAGGCTTTTCGATATGGCCGGTCGTTAGTCAGCGCATCCCAGACATCCGCAATAGCAAACACACGCGCAGACAAAGGAATTTGTTCATGCTTTAGCTGGCGTGGGTAGCCAGTTCCATCCCAGCGTTCATGGTGACAGTGAGGAATGTCAAGGGCAGGACGTAGAAATTCAATCGGCCAGAGCATTTCAAAAGCATTGACCGTATGCTGTTTCATGATCTCCCACTCTTCGTTATCGAGTTTACCTGTCTTGAGCAAGATCCTGTCCGGGACACCCATTTTTCCAATATCATGTAAAAGCGCACCACGACGGATGTGTATCAATTCCCCGCCTCTTACCCCCATTGCCTGCGCCAGTCGTAAGGTCATATCTGTGACCCGCAAAGTATGCCCCTCCGTATCCTGATCACGCAATTCAAGCGCCCGCGACCAGCCTTCAATAGTGGCATCGTAAGCCATTTCCAACTCATAATTAGAACGTTGCAGGTCACTGAATAGTTGGGAATTGTCTATGGCAATTGCCGCCTGCGTAGCCAGAGTCTCCAGAAAAGCGATTTGCTCATCAGCTTCCATGATCGGTTTGCGATTGAATATCTCCAAAACACCCTGGAGTTGCCCTTTGGCGACCAGCGGAGCAGCTTGATAGGAAACAAATCCCTCATCCAGAAGATGCCTGCGGAGTAAATTGTCTGCATCTAAAAGATTAGTAATGTGCAAGATTCTCCGGTCAATCGCAGCCTTCCCTGGAAGACCTTCGCCCAGACGCAATCGAGCCGACCTGATATCCCTGGTACGGAACCCATTTCCAGCTGCAAATTCCAGCATGTGTGTGTGTGGATTTAGCAGCAATATACTGGCAGCATCAACATTCAACTGCGCCGTACCCTGGGATAGAAGCACATCCAGGATGACAGAAAGGTCAAGGTTGGCAGAGATCGCCATATCAATGGAATGCAGTGTTTGAACATTCTGCAGGCGCATTAATGCCTGGTCATACAGGCGTGCACGTCGCAAAGCGTTCCCAACCATCTCTCCGATCGCGGTCAGCAGCTGCACATCTGATTCAGTGTATGGATGAGAATTATCATCCTTATTACGTGCGCAGAGCAACACGCCTAAAAACTCAGATTCAGATACAACCGGTGCAAACACCGCAGGGCCCAGATTATCTTCCCCTAGCAAGGTGGTTGTCTTGTTTGGATCCGAAGAAAAATCTTCAGTTATGTATGGCTGCCGTGTTCGAAAAATCAAGCCGCTGATGCTCTTCTCTACATTGAATTGCACGCCGTTATTGACCGCAAGCGGGCCGTCGCTGAGAGCGCAGGAAAAGTGTTCGCCGTCCGATTCGAGCAAGATAACTGCATTGGCCTCAGAGTGCAACACGCGTCGTATTTCCGTCAAAACTACCGGTAGCATTTCATCTGCCGACTGAGCTGTGCGCAAATGTGCTGAGAGTGAAAACAACGCCTCTAGTTCTGCGGTTTTCGTACGCAGCGATTCTTCAGCCAGTTTTCGTTCGGTGATGTCCTGATGAGTCCCCGAAATGAGAAGGGGCTTACCAGCCTCTGTCCATGTAGCGACCTTCCCTCTGTCGAGCACCCAAACCCAGTTTCCATGCTTGTGTCGCATACGCGTTTCGCATTCATAGTAGTCCAACTCGCCGTTGAAATGTTTTTCCAGCAATTCGTTCGACAACTTTAGATCATCAGGGTGAGCAAATTTTATCCAGGTTTCAATAGAAACGGGGGAGATTTCTTCGAGACTATATCCAATGATCTCTGCCCAACGTTCATTGAATATGGCTTCTCCGGTCTGGACATTCCACTCCCAGGTGCCGGCATTGGTACCTTCGATCACATTAGAAAGCCTCTGGCGCTCCTGCGCCAGCATCTCTCCTGCCTGCTTGCGTTTGGAAACATCCAGGATGGCCGTGACACGCATTTGGCGACCCTGCACATTCATCATTTTGGCTCGAACTTCCACCGGGAATATTATTCCATCTTTTTTCATTGCAAGGTGTTCATAAGGCTCTTCCGCCCCTGACTTGATTTTTTCAAGTACCTGTGAACGCGATTCTGGCGCGACGAATTCCATCACTGACATCCCGATAAGTTCAGACAAATCGCAACCCAACATCCGGGCAATTTGCTTGTTTGCTTCAATAACCCTACCTTCTTCGGAAAATACGATACCCTCATGGGCAGCATTTGCCAGCAGCCGCATCCGCCCTTCACTCTCACGCAACGCAGCTTCAGCCTGCTTGCGTTCAGTGATATCCTGAATATTCCCGATCATACGAATTGGGGCACCATCTTCGTCAAATTCGAGCCGGCCAAGCCCATGCACCCAGCGCGTTTTGCCATCATCGACACGGATAATGCGATATTCCTTATCAAATTCCTGGCGTTTCTCAATTACCTCTTCCCTGAAATAAGCTGCCATATCCTCTCGATCATTCGGATCTACAAGCTGCAACCAGCCTCCAATATCAGTTTGATAATTCCAATCGATTCCAAAAAGTTCATTCAAACTATCTGAGCTTTCCCAATCCCCACTGGGGATATCAAGCGTATAATGACCCATTCTGGCAAGTTTTTGTGATTCCCGCAATAAATACTCGCTCTTTAAAAGAGCATCTTCGGCTCGCTTGCGGTCAGAAATATCATAAGCCGTACCACGCGCACCGATCACATTCCCCTGTTCATCCTGGACGGATTTAGCATTGAAAATAAGGTAGACTTGTCGGCCATCTTTACTCAAGTGTACGGTCTCATACCCCTTCATTGAAGTGCCATCAATCAGTTTTGCAAACATCTCCTGATCCCGGGTTGCGGTTTCCGGAATCTGGAAATCCGTGAAAGGTCTTCCAAGCATCTCATCAACTTTATACCCAAGCACATCTTCCCAGGCGGGATTTAGATACATATACCGGCCTTCGTAGTCACATTGCCAGATCAAATCTTGCGCGGTTTCAACCAGATCATGATACAGCGCTTCGGATTTGCGTAAAGCGGCCTCCGTTTGTTTACGCTCGACGATATCCCAGGCCAGGTCTGCTAACAACGAGACGATTTCTACATCTTTGCGGGTATATTCTGCCTCCTTATTTCCAACACCGATGACCGCAACGATATTGTCACCACGCAGGATGGGAACAAGTAACTCCCGCCTGATTTCGGCATGTCCTTCGGGCAATCCCTTTCGGTGCGCTAGCATCTCATAATCATTGTGAATGACCGGCTTGCGGTCGCGGATACAATCCACCCAGACACCCGCCTTATCAATCGGATAATGAAATTGCTCTCCCTTACACAAATTCTGCAGGGTATTTGTAGACCAGGCTTGCAGGGATAAATTGACCTGGTCCGCTTCGACAAGGAGAAAAAAGCCAATTGAGCTTTTGGTCAATGCTTCGGTCTCATCCAGGGTAGCCTGCAACAAATCCGGTAACGTCAGGGAAAGTGATTTGCGAACCAGACGGTATCGCGCCAACATAATCTCCTCGGCCTGTTTGCGTTCGGTAATATCGAGTATGGAGATCAACACTTTTTCGAGAGACTGTTCGTAAGCGGGAGCAACTGCCAGGTCCAGTTGGAACGTTAAGCGCTGTCCGGATGGGTCACGAATGGGAATCTCTGATTTGAATTTAGTCTCGCCTTCAGCCAGGGCGATCAATTCTTCACGGAATACTTCCATGGATTCATCAGAAAAATAGTACGGCAGCTTCAGGGGTATATCATCTTTACTTTCCACTTTGAACAAGTCCTTGGTAGCTTTGTTGAAGCTTGTAATTTTTATCTTTCCCGCCAGGTGAGAGACCACCTCAGGATTTTTCTCGAAATAGGTGCGAAAATCCGTAACACCCGATTTGCGAAGGTCCATGAAGAAAGTCTGAATATCCGAAAAGTCTTCCTCCCAGATAGAAATAGGGGAATTCTCAAAGAGCGTTCGGTAACGTTCTTCGCTCTGTTTAAACGCCAATTCAACCTGTTTAAGTTCTGTGATGTCTTGGAAAGTACCAAAGAGTTTTGTGGTGTTCCCATCTTCATCCAACAGCGTTCTGGCATTGCTGTGCACATAACGGATATCCCCATTTGGGCGAACGATGCGGTACACAAGATCGAATGGCAGGCCCTGTTGCACACTCTGATCGTACGACGCATAAACCTTCGAGCGGTCTTCTGAGTAGATCAGATCTTTATAGGTCTTAACGGTCGGCTCACTGTTGTTCGGATCGAGCCCAAAAATTTTGTAAATCTCTTCAGACCAGCTAGCCATTCCTGTCGCTGGATCGATCTCATAGTGCCCTAGATGAACCAGCCGTTCCGCCTTTTCTAAAGCCTGTTTGCTTTTTCTGACTTCAGCCTCAGCTTGTTTGCGTTCTTCCAACTCTTGCTCAATGGAATCATACAGACGGGTGTTTTCCAACGCTACGGCAGCATGATCTGCAAACGCCATCAAAAGCCGCAAATCATCTTTGGTAAATTTTTGTGATTTTTCATCGCGTAGAAGATGAATAACGCCAGTGACGCTCCCTTGCCAGATAAGCGGCGCGCTGAGAACAGCTTGAAAAGGTTGATCGGTCTCATAAACACTTGCCCTACCTGACCAAATACGATAGTCGTCAACAACAAGAGATTTCCCTGTTTGGGCTACATATCCGGCAGCGCCCTCGCCATAATTTAGCACGGTTCCGGTAAAATCCCGCGCGGTATTGTAACTGACTACACAACGCACACGTTCTTTTTCCGGTTCAGTCACATACAAGCCGCCACTCGAAGCGTGAAGCATGTCGGCAGCCCTGGCAACGATTCCCTGTAAAAATTCTTGAAGCGAAGTATTAGGCGAGGTCAGGCCAAGAATTGTATCTTGAAGAGCATCCATTTCTTCTGCCTTACGCCTCAGCACTTGCTCTGATCGTTTCTGCTCGGAGATGTCAGTGATCACCCCAATTGAGCCAACGAAACTGCCTTCCTGTCCAAACACCGGGCTGCCGGAGAGAATCACTGGTAATGTGCTGCCATCCTTCCGAACAAGTACGGTCTCAAAAGTGTTCGCTTTTCCCGTTTTGCGGCTATCGAACTCCTCTTGCTGCAATTCCTGGTATTCTTCCGAAAACAAATTGACATGTTCACGGCCAACCAACTCTTCTTGCGAGTAACCGGTCATCTGACATAGTTTGTTGTTGGCGAAGATAACTTTCCCGTCTGCATCCACCTGTCCGACCCCATCGTTCATCGTTTCGACCAGGGTGCGGTAGCGCCTTTCACTCTCGTGCAACTGACTTTTCAAATCTTGGTTGTGTAACGCAATTTCAATCGTTGCGCGCAGACTTTCAGGATCGAAAGGTTTGAAAATATATTCAAACGGATCCGCGATCTTGGCGCGTTGGGAGGTATCTTCGTCCGTGTTGCCCGTAAGGAATACGATCGGGATATTGAAATGTTCGCGGATATAGTTCGCCGTATCGATGCCACCTGTCTCCCCACCCAGGTGGATATCGATCAAAACCAGGTCGGGGCGAGTCTCATCCGCCTTTTGAATTGCTTCTTCCTTTGAAGAGGCAGTCGTAACTACGGTGTATCCAAAGGATTTCAAACTCTTCTGGATATCCAATAGCAAAATCTCTGAATCTTCTACAACCATTATGTTGGATGTGCTCATAACGTTAGCCCTCATTCCTGGTCTGTACTCAGCATTTACCATCGAATGAATTGATGCAGTGGAACACTTCTCTGTTTTGCAAACCAATCAACTCCCCTTGCAGGCTTTTGGCAACCTGGCTGCCCGCACGGTTTACCATATCGACGCGGGCATTTTCATCAACCAACATCAGGATGTGAGGATGAATTTCGAAAACGGCAGCAGGCAGGTCGGTCTGAGCCTGAAGCGCCTGTTCCATGTACTTTTCAATCATAAGTTTCTTTCCATTGATGTAAGGTTTTTCCAGGTTCGAAAATACTCGGACAAATTTTTCAATTACAGGATTCCAGTATACGTCGTCTTTCCATGTTTGAAAATTGACATTTAATATCAACTCCTGTAAACTTCTCCCATGAACATCGACCTCGATCTCTACCGCCACGAAGTGCGTGTGTCCACAGATCCGTTGGTGCGTCTCTCGGCAATCGACATCTCTCCCGATAGACCCCAACGGACGATTGTTTTTCTGCATGGCTTCGGGGGGTATGCCGGTCAATGGGTCTACCAGCTTCAAAAATTTTCGCTGGCAAACCGCGTGATAGCGCTCGATCTGCGCGGGCATGGACTGTCAGATAAACCATCCAGCGGGTATGACATGGCGACCAGCCAGGCCGATCTTGAGAAAGCTTTTGAAATATTGAAAGTCAACAAACCGTTTGTACTGGTAGGACACTCCTTCGGCGGCGCGCTGGTGACCGAATTCGCTCTCAACCACCCTGAACAGATTGAAGGACTGGTTCTGATGGCAACCGCGGGGGAATTCAAGCTCAACGCTCTCTTCAGATTTGGACTTAATCTTCCTCTTCCGTTGTTACGTCTCATCGATCCGTTTACACGATCCTGGCTGGCCGCCCCGCCCCGGGCGCTTAAACCTTTTTATCACGACAACCTTTCCAAATGGGTCGGCTGGGAAAAATTTTCGGCTTTGCAGGTACCCAGCCTCGTCGTCCGCGGGCACCGCGACCTGGTCTTTGAGCGTCCAATGTTCGAAAAGGTGACGGAATCCATCCCAGGCGCGGAAGAAGCCGATATCCGCACCTCCGGACACCTGGTCATGCTCGAACGACGCGAAGCTGTGAATCGCGCGCTTGAACGATTCCTGGAGGGAGAATCACAGCGCTCCTGGCGGGATGAGAAGCCTGCTTCCGTTAAATCCAACCGTGAGGCGCTCGAGCAGGAACGCCCCTGGTTGAGCCACTACGAAAAAGGTGTTCCGTACACGATTGGCATCCCCAATATCCCCGTGCACCATCTCTTACGCTCCGCAGTCCGCAGGTTTCCACGCAACACGGCGGTCATCTTCGAGGGGGGAAGCCTATCTTATCG
>JBAVJG010000554.1:0-8871 GCA_049687655.1 Anaerolineales bacterium
ATACACTGACCAGGCCATGATCGACTGTACGGACCCTGTAGAGTCCCCTTAAAGGAGACTTCACCCGTCCATATCGACTTTGACGGACCTTAAACCCATTCGTTAATATCGAAGGTATCCGAAAATGGATTGACAAAGCGTATCCCTCGCGCGGCGGGAGCGGGCGTTTGGGCTTCGTGCTCTAGCGCCTGGCGGATCACTTCGGCTTCGCTCACACCACGCTGGCTGGCCAGTTTTTTGAGCGGGGCATCTTGCTGGACAAAACCGCCGGGGGATACCCCCGTCTCGGGCCGACGCCTTGCGGGGCGGACGGCCTGACGGGCACACGTTAATCCCCCGGTTAATCATAGGAAGCCCCTTACGGGGACTTAGCCCGCAAAGCGGGCTTTGTAGGTATAGCCGGGGAGTTTAGTCCCCGGCGGTCACCTCTACGCTAAAAGTTGTTTTTTTACGTAACCTTGTGCTGTATAGGCCGTCATGTAATTACAGAACTCTTTACATTTACTGTGTGCTGCGTAAAAAATTGAATCTGAATAGCTGCAATTTGCCCGTATTTCGATCGTTCAAAATTCACTTTATTATGCAGGAAGCAGTAGGAGTTACGCAGTTGGATGGGAGTATTTCGGTATCCTTTCGCGAACTGCGTAAGTTCCAACATTTTTTAAAGTGGAAGTGTTGAATCAAGGATAAACTTGGTCGCTTATTCTCTTCTCAACAGGCAACAAAGTACTTTGGAGATGGGAAGATCCTTGAGGAGCCAAGCAGCGAAACCGGCCACAAGTCGTTTTCGTTTTTTTTTATTTGAATTGCGAATAATAGAAGAGGACATGCTAACATGGCTTACGTTATCTCTATCTCAAATGGAAAAGGGGGGGTTGCAAAAACAACTACCTCTATTACCCTGGGCTGCACACTCGCAGAAATGGGGTACCGAGTATTATTAGTTGACCTGGATCATAACGCAAATCTGACCCTCGGGTTTGGCGAAATACCGGAACGCAATTCAACTTTTTCACGGGATCTGTTTGAAGATTCCCGCGAGCATCCTATCAGATGTTTGAAATCAGGCTATAAAAATCTGGACCTTATTCCTTCCAATGGAAATATGGTTTCTCTGGAAGGCAGAACATTATCTATCCATAATTCAGCGATGGTGTTGAGGCTGGCAATTAAATCAGCGCTTCCAATTTCATATGACTATATCATCATCGATTGTCCCGCCTCCCTCGGCTACCTGACCATTAATGCGTTAACCGCTTCTGACCTCCTGATTGTTCCGACACAGGCCGAGTTTTTTTCTGCCTACGCATTGCAGACGATGTTTTCTTTAATTCGCGATATCCGTCAGAAGAAAAATCCCGATTTGAAATATCGTATCCTGGTTACACTCCTGGATTTGCGTCTCAGAGACCACATCACCATCCTAAACCAGCTAAGAAAGCATTTGGGAGACAGCCTTTACAAGACGATGATTTCGGTGGATACAAACTTTCGCAAATCTCATACGAATGGAGTGCCCATTAATTATTTGATGCCAACTACTCGAGGCACCTTACAATACCGGGAATTGGCTCAAGAAGTAATCCAGGATTTGAAAGAAGAAAGCCTGGATCACCGGGAGCAAGCAGGCGTTCGTGAGCCTGTAGAAATCCATGCGTTCGACCCGGGCCAGGTTCCCCAGGCTGTCATAAACCCCACAGCGCAGCCTGCCCATAACTCTTACCAAAATAATACCTTGCAAGCTGCGCCTATCAAATTCCCTCAAGAAGAACGACTAAACGGAAAGGGCTCATTCTGTACGCATCTTGGGAAAGATGAAGATCCACAAACTATGCTTGCTTATCCATCCATTTGGAACAAATGCCATCGCGCAAAGCCGATTGCTTCGCCCAGTCTTAGCCATCAAAATATATTCTGTTTATCGAACAATTACAGTTCATGTCCAATGCTGCAGAAAACCCGGGGAAGTTTACCCACGCACTTGCGCGCGCCTATGGATAAATTGGAATTGCTGCAATATTTTAAGAATTGGATAATAGCAAAAATAGCGTAGTCAGGGATTTCAAGAACTGCCTTTGCCTCTCCCCGAAAACCGTATTCCAACTCACCTGCCCACCTGACCAGGTCCGGGTCTCATCCTGTGACCAGTCGAGAAACTCCCCATGTCACCGATGTGCCTGGGGAGTTTTTCATTTATCCTTGCAGCGGTATTCATGTTCGTAAGGAGAGTGAAATGCTGAAAACCATCTCCGGAGTACAATCAGTACACCAGAATTACAACCTGATCAGGCAAGCTGAATGAGGGCTCTCCCGGAGAATCCCAAAGAACCTACAGAGTGCTGCGTAAATATCCGAACCAGAATCCTGGTTTTTGAATCCAATTCGATAGATTCGAGTTCGGGTAAATATGCAAGAAGCAGTAAATGAGAAGGAACCATATGTCCACGACCATTATTTCTTCCGAGAATCTGACCCGGCGTTTCGGCGACAACATTGCCGTGGATCGCCTAAATCTCGAAGTCCATAGCGGGGAAGTCTTTGGCTTCCTCGGTCACAACGGAGCCGGCAAAACCACGACCGTGCGCCTGCTCAACGGCGTGCTCGAATCGCATGACGGCAACATCCGTGTGCTGGGGCTGGACCCCATCACGGATGGCCCCGCCTTACGCGCGCGCACCGGCGTGCTGACCGAATCCGCCTCCCTGGACAACCGCCTGACCGCCCGCGACAACCTGCACATCTACGCCGACCTGTTCGGCGTGCCGCGTGACAAAGTCGTTTCGCGGGCTTCCGAACTGCTGGAATTCTTCGACCTGAGCGAACAAGCCGATGCCAGAGTCGCCACCTACAGCACCGGCATGCGCCAGCGCCTGGCCCTGGCGCGCACCCTGCTGCACGAACCGGAAATGCTTTTCCTGGATGAGCCGACTGCCGGGCTCGATCCTGTGGTTGCACACCAGGTCCACGAATTAATTGCAAGTCTGTCTCGTGAGAAAGGCCGCACCGTTTTTCTTTGCACCCATAACCTGGTGGAGGCGCAGAAACTATGTGACCGCGTGGCCGTCATGGAGCACGGCAAACTGGTGGCACAAGGCACTCCAGCTGACCTGGCTCATCAATATGTCAAGAGATTGGATGTAAAAATCGAGACGGCTCCCGAACAGATGGAGTCGGCCCTGGAAATTCTGTCCAACGCACCTGCCCTGACCCGCGGCCTGCCACGCCGCACGAATGGCTCCCTGACCCTGACCGTCATCGGGCGCGAAGCCATCCCCGATCTAATGACATTACTCGTCAACCAGGGCATTCGTGTCTACCGTCTGGCGGCGGATGAACCCTCTTTGGAAGATGTTTACTTTGCCTTGCATGGCGAAAAGGAGAACGACCTATGAACTGGCGCGCAGTATTCGCAATTGTCCGTAAGGACCTGAAAGTCGTTACGCAAAACAAGGGTGTCATGATCCCCATTATCGTGGTGCCGCTGGTCTTGTTCGGCCTCTTACCCTGGCTCAGCCTGTTCGCCCCCAATATGGTCAACATCGGTGGGGCCAATATGGACGAACTGACCGCCTTGATCGCAAACATGCCGGCCGGTCTGCAAAATGAGTTGGCTCCTTATACTGTCGAACAGCAAACCATCGTATTTTTCCTGGTCTATATGCTGGCGCCCATGTTCCTGATCATCCCGCTCATGGTGGCCTCGGTCATCGCCGCGGACAGCTTCGCCGGGGAGCGCGAACGTCGCACCCTGGAAGCGCTGCTCTACACTCCCACCACCGACCGGGACCTGTTCATCGGTAAGCTGCTCTCCTCCTGGCTGCCTGCTATCCTGGTGGCGCTGGCCGGCTTTATCCTGTACGCTGTGATGGTGAACCTGGCTGCCTGGCCAACCATGGGAGAAATATTCTTCCCCAACCTGATGTGGGTTGTGATGACCCTGTGGGTGGTGCCTGCGGCAGCCGGCCTGGGGTTGAGCAGCATGGTGCTGGTTTCAATCCGGGCGCAGGGTTTCCAGGATGCCTACCAGACCGGGGGCATGATCGTTCTTCCCATTTTGCTGCTGGTGTTCGGTCAGATCGCTGGTGTGATGTATTTCAGCGTGTGGCTGGTCCTGCTGCTCGGGCTGCTGCTGTGGGCTATCGATGCCGCTCTGATCTGGTTCGGCAGCCGTACCTTCCGGCGCGGCAGGTTGATCGCGCGCTTATAAAACACACCTGCCCACCTGACCAGGCCTGAGTCCCGCCCATAGACCAGCCCAAATCCCCCCCAGACAACTGATACATCTGAGGGGGATTTCTTATATCCTGTAAGCACTACGGAATCTACACCAAATCACATACCGTGGCGTAAAAAAGGAGAAAATAATGACCCAATTCAGTCTGAACCGAACAACTAAGACGAAAGCATCTCATCCAAATCAACAGGAGAAATAACGATGAAAACAAAAAGCCTGATCCCATTCCTTGCAATAACTTTTGGCATCACCTGGGGAATATCAGTATTGCTTTTCATGTTTTACGACCAGATCATCGCTATTTTCGGCGAGCTCAGCATGACCAATCCCTTGTTCATGTTGCTCGTGTATTCCCCCGGCATTGCTGGCGTATTCCTGGTCTGGCGCAACTACGGGCTCAAAGGCCTGGGCAGCTTCTTTCGACGCCTGTCTTTATGGCGCGCGTCCGCCTGGTGGTGGCTCTTCCTGGTTCTGGGTATTCCTGTGCTTGTGTATGCCGGCGCCGCAGTGAAAGGTTCCATCAACGACCCGTTCCCCTTCTCTCCCTGGGTTCAAGTGTTTCCGGCCATGGCGATCGCCTTATTCATCGGCCCCATTGAGGAGTTTGGTTGGAGGGGTCTTGCCCTGCCTCTTTTGCAGCGCAAGTTTTCTCCGTTTTGGGCTGGTGTGATCCTGGGATGCATTTGGGGTGTCTGGCACATTCCCGCTTTCCTCGGCAGCGGGACACCTCAAAGCGCCTGGGATTTTGGGCCTTACTTTATCGGCCTCGTGGCTATGTCCATCATCCTGACGCCTTTGTTCAACGCTTCAAGGGGCAGCCTGCTGATCTCTGCCCTGTTTCACTTTCAGATGATGAATCCAGCATTTCCCGATGCACAGCCCTGGGACATTCTCTTGTTTGTCATTGCTGCCATCGTCGTGGTTTGGGTAAACCGCGGCACAATGTTCCAGCGCGGGGCAGGGATTACCGAAGTGCTTACGCCAGAGAATGTCAGTGGCCCGGCTCCCAAAGTTGACGATATGACAAAGAATCCTCTTGCTACTACGCTTGGGTAACACTGTCCAAAAACCGGACCGGCATCCAGAAGCAATCCTTGAAGACGAAAACACGCAAAATCCGTCTTCAAGGGTCTCCGGATGATAAAGGATGCTAAGGAGTTCAAATGGCAACACAATTTTCAGCAAAAGATGGCAAGCCTTGGAAAACCAGTTTCTTTACTATCTGGGGCGGGCAGGCGCTCTCGATTTTAGGCAGTCAGTTGGTGCAGTTTGCCTTAATCTGGTACCTGACTGTAGCGACCGGTTCAGCAACAGTATTAGCAACCGCTACCCTGGTTGTGATGCTGCCTGGTGTGTTTCTTGGACCGTTTGTCGGCACACTGGTGGACCGTTTGAACCGGCGCTGGATTATGCTGCTCGCCGACGGCATTATTAGCCTGGCAACCATTGTCCTGGCCGTTTTGTTTGCCCTGGATACTGTTGAACTCTGGCATATTTACGTGTTGATATTCATCCGCTCCCTGGCTGGTAGTTTCCACGGGAATGCTATGAGTGCTTCCACTTCACTGATGGTCCCGGTTGAAAGTCTAGCCCGCATTCAGGGTATCAATCAGATGCTCAACGGCGGTATGAATATCATTTCCGCTCCTCTGGGTGCCCTGCTCCTGGCGGTTCTGCCTCTTCAGGGCATCCTGGCAATCGATGTATTTACTGCCTTATTTGCAGTTTTGCCGCTGCTCTTTATCCAGATTCCGCAGCCTGAACGTATTGAACATGGAAGGTTGCAGAGCGAGGCACAGGTCACAGTCTGGCAGGATTTCAAAGCAGGTCTCCATTATGTGCTTGGCTGGCCTGGATTATTACTTATCGGTCTAATGACAGTTGGAATCAACTTCACGGTCATTCCTGCTTTTTCGTTGCTGCCCTTGATGGTCAAGGATTATTTTGGCGGGAGTGCCATCCATTTGAGTTGGGTGGAATCGGCTATGGGAATCGGAATGCTTGTTGGCGGAGCCCTGCTGGGCGTTTGGGGCGGCTTCGAGCGCAAGATACTGACATCCATGATTGGATTGATGGGAATGGGGGCAGGCACCTTAGTCCTCGCACTTGCGCCTTCGTCTGCTATATCCCTGGCCGTTGGTGGGGCTCTGCTGGTTGGCTTGATGAGCCCCATCACCATGGGACCCTTTCTCGCTATCATCCAGTCCACTGTCGAACCGGATATGCAAGCCCGCATCTTCTCCCTTTTGAGCAGCATTGGGACCGGGATGGTGCCGATCGGGCTGATGATCGCCGGTCCACTGGCCGATCGGGTTGGGATCCAAGCCTGGTTCTTAATTGGTGGGTCGCTATGCATTTTGATGGCTGTAGCTTGTTTGTTTATTCCCGCTGTGATGAACATCGAATCAAAACGCACTGAAACGCACCCAGCCTACGTTTGAAACAAATTGATAAGGAACTCGCTTCCAGGAAAGTCAGGGACAAGATGAAGATCACAGTATTTGCGGCAGGTTCACGAGGCGATATCCAGCCCTGCATTGTCTTGAGTAAAGGCCTACAACGAGCAGGCTATCGTGTAAGCCTGGCAGCCCCCGAAGACTTTGCCGATTTTGTACAGAAATATGATGTGGATTTTTATCCCTTGCGCGGGGATGTCCAGAAAATCATGGCCAGTGATACTGGTCGGAAATTCATGGAAACTGGCGGCGCAAATCCAATCAAGTCAATCGGTGCTATCCGGAAAATGATTGCCCCGGTTGTGAAGGAAATGGCAGCAGATGCGTACGCAGCCTGCCAAGATGCAGATGCAATCATCTGCCTGGGCGTTTTTAGCGCTTTTGGACAATCTATTGCAGAAGCGCTGAATATACCGATCATCAATATTGAACCGACGCCCCTGCTGCCGACAAGAGCTTTTGCAGCGCCTTCATGGCCTATACAGAAAGATTTGGGTGGATTGCATAACTACCTCGCTGGCCTGGCGATGCTCGATGTGATCTGGTTATGGTACCGTCCATTCGTGAATGATTTTAGAAGAAGCCTGGGGTTATCGACTTATTCCGCTGCTGATTTCTACCGGGTGTTAAGAACAACCCCAATGTTGGGCGCTTACAGCCCCAACATCATCCCGCACCCGGCAGATTGGCCGGAAAGTGTGCATGTTGCTGGCTATTTGTTTCTGGATACCCGGGCTGATTGGCAGCCATCCCCTGACCTGAAAACGTTTTTGGAAGCGGGCGATCCCCCTGTCTACGTCGGGTTTGGCAGTATGGCGAGTCGCAACCCGGAACAGCTTGCCAAAATTACCCTGGAGGCGCTCACCAAAAGCGGTCAACGGGGCCTGCTGCTCACTGGATGGGGCGGTTTACGCGCTGAGTCTGTACCGGATACTGTGTTCGTTTTGGAGGATGCGCCCCACTCCTGGCTGTTCCCGCGCATGGCAGCCGTCGTGCATCACGGCGGTGCAGGGACTACCGCGGAAGCGCTACGCGCTGGCGTGCCTTCAGTCATCCTTCCTTTTGTGTTTGACCAACCTTTTTGGGGAGCACGGGTCAAAGCGTTGGGTCTGGGACCAGATCCAATTCCGCAAAAAAATCTGACCGCTGAACGTCTTGCCAATGCAATCAGAATTGCCGTTTCAGATTCGAATATGAGGCAACGGGCCAGTTCATACGGCAGGGCCATCCGCGCTGAAAATGGCGTCGATAAGGCAACAAAAATTGTCAAACAATATTTCGGCAATCCCTAAACCAAACAATAGTGAGGAATATCCATGAAAACAAAACACGAAGGTGTAGCTGTTCTACCTTATCCTAGGGCTCGTCTCCTGATGGCCGATGGTGGTCATATGGGCCTCCAGAAACATACGGTGCATGGGTTAGTCGAGTTCGATATTACCCAGGCCCGTGAAACGATCCGCCAGCACAAAGCTCAAACGGGCGAAGCCTTATCCTTCTCGGCCTTCTTCTTAGCCTGTCTGGGAAAAGCGATCGATTCAAATAGACAGATGCATGCTTATCGAAACTGGCGCAATCAGTTGATCGTCTTTGATGAAGTGGATGTGAATATGTTGTTCGAGGTCGAAGTAGATGGCAAAAAGACGATCCGACCTCATATTCTAAGAGGGGTAAATAAGAGGAGTGTTCGAGAGATTCACGAGGAAATCCGGGCATTCCAAAATCAACACGAAAGCAGCCAGGAATCGAATTTCATTGATTGGTTTGTGCGATTGCCGGGATTTGTCAGGCGCTTATTCTTGTGGGGTCTTTTTAAGAATCCGCAATTACTCAAAGAATATTATGGAACAGCGCTGGTGACTTCAATTGGAATGTTTGGGATAGGGAGTGGCTGGGGAATTCCGGTACCCAACCATTCTCTCCAACTCACCCTGGGCGGAATCGGCGAAAAACCGGGGGTGGTCGATCATCGCGTAGAAGTACGCAAGTACCTGAGCGTTACCGTCAGTTTTGATCATGATGTTATCGATGGCGCCCCTGCGGCGCGGTTCATCCACCGGTTGAAGAAACTGATCGAGAGTGGTTATGGGCTAAGCAATTGAGTAATTTTGAATTGGCCAAAATGCGTCAATCCTGCCCATCTGACCAGGTGGAAGTCTCATCTTTCGACCAGTCGTAAAT
>JBAVJG010000555.1:0-8062 GCA_049687655.1 Anaerolineales bacterium
CCGGCGTCTTTGCAGCCGGGGATGTCACCAATACCTACGCAGAACAGGTTTTGATCGCTGTTGGTGAAGGCGCAAAGGCGGCGCTCAGCGCATACGAATACTTGCTTCCGCAACTGTAGAATATCAGGGGCAACGCAATCGTTGCCCCTGACCTGTTAATGTGATTTCGTTGCATTTGTCTATCTCATATGTGACATTTATTCTAACAACAAAATACCCCAAATGCTACAATTTAAGGCAGATTTACCTCGGAGGTGACTCATGCCCGGCTTTACACCTGGACGACGTTGGCAGCCAGCTTATATCCCATTTAAAAGAGAGACCGTTGGGAATCGTGTTCTAGAAACTGTAGAATATATCTTCAAAGGTCCGCTATTTGGTTGCCGTATGTGTGGCAATTGTTTGTTGCAAGAAACTGCATTTATCTGCCCGATGGAATGCCCAAAAGGTTTGCGAAATGGGCCCTGCGGCGGTTCAACTGCAGAAAAATGCTATGTAGACCCAACCCGACCCTGCATCTGGTACAAAATTTATGATCGTGCTTTCAAGATGAATCGCGAGGAAATGCTCCTCGAGGTCTTACCCCCATTAGATTGGGAGAAAACCGGGACGGAAACCTGGGGAGATGTTGTCAGACAGGTCAATAAGGTTGGCGTAGGAAAATTCGTCAGTGGGATGTTCTCTGGCGACAAAGAAAAACGCGAGGAAAACTGGCAGTCAGTCTTTAAACCGGTACGTCAGCCAGAATGGTGGCAGGGGGATTCTGAACACCACCCAGCTACCTACGAGGAGCCGGTCTCTGAATTGGAACGTAGACTTAGAGAGGGCGAATTCGTAGTCACTTCTGAAGTGGCACCCCCCGCTACTGTGAAAACGACAAAACTTAAAGAGAATATCAACCTGATCAAGCCCTATGTGACTGCTATCAACTTTACCGACAGTCCATCAGCTGCAGCACGCATGTCATCCTGGGCCTGCTCCACCATCGCTATCGGAGAGGGCGCGGAACCTGTAATGCAGATCGCTGCTCGTGACCGCACGCGTGTCGGTTTGCAGGGCGAGGTCATGGGATCCAATGCGCTGGGCGTCCGTAATATTTTATGTCTCTCTGGTGACAGCATGGTGCTGGCCCCGCCGCCACGCGGACGTATGGACATCGTTGACCTCGATTCTGTGCAGATGCTCTGGCTGTTGCGCCGCATTCGCGATGATGGCCATTATATGGATGGCCGCCCTATCAAATTCCCGCCGAAGTATTTCCTGGGCGCAGCCGCTTCCCCCTTCGCATCAGAACCCCAGTTCCAGGCTATCCGCGAAGAGAAGAAAGTCAACGCCGGTGCACAATTCTTCCAGACCAACTTGGTTTATGATGCCGAAGGGCTCGAGGTTTGGCTGAATGAACTTGCCAAGCGCAACATTCTCGATAAGGTTTACGTTTTGGTTGGCATCACACCGCTTAAAAGTTACACCATGGCGAGCTATATGCACAACGACGTGCCAGGTGTTTCCATCCCTGAAGCATTGCTCAAACGTATGAAGGACGCAGGCGACGGTGCCAGCGAGGAAGGCGTACAGATCGCGTTGGAATTAATTGAAAAGATCAAGAAGATGGAAGGCGTCAACGGCTTTCACCTGATGCCCGTTATGTGGGAATCGATTGTGCCGCGCATCGTCACGGAGGGCGACTTGTTACCAAAAGACTTTGTTCCACCGGAACCTAAATCAGAGGAGGTCGCTGCGTAAGGTTGGGATGCCAAGTTTAAAACGCATCGTCAAGAGCGCAACCGGACAGGATGTCTCCCGTTGTCAGGCTTGCCTGGATTGTGAAGTTTCCTGTAATGACGACATGGACATTCCTGTTGGTAGTATGATCCAAATGATCATGTTTGATGATGAGGAGATTCTCACATCACGCACGCTCTGGTCAGATTGTGTGCTTGCCAAAGCGCGCCTGGCTTGCAGCCGAGGTATTGATATTTCAGCTGTCATGGGCGCCCTGCGTGAAGAAGCCACCCGTCGAGGGCTTACAATAGAATAAAACTCATTCTGGTTTATCCAAATAAAAATCTTGCGAGGGATTTAGAACCTTCGCAAGATTTTTATTTCGCTATCTGAAAGTTCTCGCCATTCCCCCAAATTTAGATTATCTAATTTTATTGGTCCGATTCCCACACGCACCAGCCGCAGGGTAAACAACTTCACCGCGGCTGTCATGTGCCTGATCTGGCGTTTCTTGCCCTCGCGCAACTTAATCTCCAACCAGGAAGTAGGTCCATGAGGTGTGACAGGCTTGGAGCGCAGAGGCAGGCTCGGCTCCGGGATGAGGCGGACTTTTGCTTCTCGCGTCGTATATCCCTTGAGATCGATCCCGTTTCTCAGACGAATAAGCGCTTCCTGAGTCGGTTCCCCTTCCACTAACGCCCAATAGGTTTTCTCTACATGATGTTTCGGGTCTGTCAAACGTTTAATAAGTAACCCGTCATTTGTAAGCAAGAGCAGACCCTCACTATCCCGATCAAGTCGACCGGCCGCATAAACGTTCGGCACGTCAATAAATCGTTTTAGAGTAGGGTGCCCGGTTCCCTCATCAGTAAATTGTGAGAGCACACCGTAGGGCTTATTGAAAAGAAGGTATCGAAACATTAAATTTAACTACTTCGGATATAATCAATTCATCCAATTAAATGCCAAAGGAGGCAAAAATGAGCGAGAATCCGGTAAGTCCGGTCAATGGAGTATATACGCTCTATGAAGAGGGTACAACCAAAGTGACACTAACTTTTCCAGCAAATTCACATGCAGGGTTTACGGTTGTCACAAAAGATGTCCCAACCAGCGGATTGGATACAACTAACTACACATGGCTCTTCAATTTTGGCATCAAGAACAAGGCGGGACATTTCCTTCCCAGTGTTTCATATCACCTCAATGGAACCAGTCGTTCGGATGGCAAGTCTTGGTTTGTATTTTACAATGGCCGGGCACATGGATTGAATGGAAATCACACATCACCGGGTGATCCTCCCGTTGGTTATGGATAATCAATTATCTGAATCGATCTGAGAAGTTCTCCAGGCCTGTTGTATTGCAAGCCGCCAGGGAACATTCTGCACATACATACGGCGAGATTCTTCATCGCTAAACATTGAGACCTGCGCCTCAAGCAAATGAACTGCACTTTTCAACATATCAGATGAGCGCGGGTCTTCTATTTTTTCAAGAGTAGTAATACAGGCCAGATAAATCCGAAGCGGTTCTTCCGTGCCATCGAGCGTTCTACCATCATCAAGATATCTTAAGATAATTTCCGTGTATTGAACGGCGGTTGTAATATCATCCATGTTGAGTGCAACCTGAATCAAGCCGGCTGTCGGTTCTATCGCTAGTCCTGGCTGTTCAAGTTCTTTCCAAATGCGTATTGAGTTTTCGTAAGCTTGTTGAGCTTTTTCGAATTCGGACGTTAGCAAATAAGCATGACCTAAATTCAGATATGACCATGCCTCACCAGAACGCTCACCAATCTTTAATGACATCTCGTAAGCCCGCATTGCATATTCGATAGCGGTAAATGCTTCCCCTTGAGTTCCGGTGAGTGAACTAAGATTTATCAGGGTGAATGCCTCTTGATACGCGTTACCTACCTCACGCGCAATGGATAATGACTTTTCGAGATACTTACGCGCGGCTTTAAAATCACCTTGCATCCCCGCGCACCAACCCAGGTTGGTGATAATTAGTCCCTCACCATAAAGGTCCCCTCGTTCATGGACAATCTCATAAGCTTGTTCGTAATACTTCCGGGCCTGACTGAAATCTCCCTGAATGGAACCCGCCAGGTTTGCTAAATTATTCAACGCCTTTCCCTCAAGCGCCCGCTCTCCCAATTCTCGAGCGATAGCAACGGATCCAACAAGATACTTCTTAGCCGCCTCTGACTCTTTCTGCTCAATAGCAATTAGGCCCATTGAGTTGAGAATCTTGCCCTCTTCAGATCTCACTCCTGAATGACGCGCACGCATAAGGCCTTCTTCCGCTTCCTTCATTGCATCATCTGGCTTTCCAAGCCGCAGCAGAGAATTCGCACCGGTCACATATGCGTTCAGCAATATTTCATCAGCATTTATTTTGTTCGCTAAATCCATTACCTTTTTTGCACTCTCAATAGAGCTTGCAAAATTGCTTATACTGTAAAAATATTCTGCTCTCAGATTCCAAACCACTGCGATGAATCCGTTGTCTACAAGTTTCATCGCTAATATTTCTAGCTTCTCTAAATCTTTAACTTGTGAACTACGGTCGCCCCTGCGATCATAGATAGCGGCTCGCTCCAGCAATAATTCAAATTGCTTGTGTAAATCTTCAGGCGATATAAACGCAAGGGCGCGGCTATAATAATTAATTGCCTCCAAATTACGATATGTATCACGCGCTGCATCCCCTGCCTTCCAAAGATACTCTCGGGCTTTATCTTCTAGCACAGCTTGTTCGCTATGATATGCTAACTCTCCATAATGATGGTGTAATTCATTTCCATAAATTTCCTCAAGGGCATCTAACGCCAAAGAATGTAGTTCCTGGCGACGAGCTTGTAACTGCATATTGTAGGCAACATCCCTCATCAATGAGTGTTTGAATATATATCTGATTTCATTTAATGGTAACCAAATTGAAGCTTTTTCAGCCTTCGTAATTTCATCTTGCAAAGATAAATCACTTGTAAGCATGCGCGATAATAACTGTATTTCAAACTCGCGTCCCAAGACAGATGCAGTATGAACAACTTCTTTGACCTGACGAGTGAGCTGATCAAGGCGTGCAATCAACATCGTGCTGATATCAGCCGGTAAGACAGATGATTCCCAGCTTTTTCTAATCACCCATCCTGTGGTACTTAACTCCAAGTTTTCTTCTGCTTGTAAATAGCGTAAAATCTGCTCGGCAAAAAACGGATTTCCTTCAGCTCGATTATCAACTAATTTTATAAGGGCAGGATCAGCTGGCTGTCCCAAAATTTCTTCCGCTAGTTGAGAAATAGCAGCATGAGAAAGACCATTAAGATCAAGATCATGATCGATGAGACCTTCTTCCAATAGCACCCTTGTACCTTGCCAACGCGTTGTCAGTAGAATAGCAATTGGATAATCGATCGTTCCCGCTGTCAGAGCGCGTTTCAAGCGCGGAAGAAAGGATTTTGAATCTTCATCGAGGTAATGTGCATCTTCAATAAATAAAAGCAATGGCTGCTGTAAACTCTCAGCCTTAATCAAAGAAATCAGTGCAATAATTGTGTTATCGTACCGGCCCTGTGCATCAAGCTGCGAATAGAGTGACTCGGACCAACCTAAATCTACCAAAGCGGCCAGGCATGAACGTGTTCGCCGTAACTCAGTAGCTAATTCTTTATCCTCGGTAGACGAGGCCAAATCCTCCAAATTCTTTTGAAATCTATGCAAACGCGTTGATTCATCTTCAACTGGCAAGACGTCAAAATAGCGAAACAACCAATAACGGATAGGATTAAACGAATTTCGCAATATTTGATCCGATTGACACAATGCCCAAAGAGCATGGCGTTCTTGAAAGACTGCTGAATGCATGAACTCATACATCAATCGGCTCTTACCCATGCCTGCTTCCCCCCACACTCCTACTACGCCCGTAAATCTTCCTGACCATACTGGAGCGACAAGTTCAGTCAGCTCTTGTAATTCGATTTCTCTACCTACCATTTCCCCCTGAAAAAATGCTTCGCTTTTAGACTTTCGACCACGTAATACAAAAACAGATTGTTTCTTAGCAAATCCTTTAAAGCTTTGCTTGCCTACAAATTCGAACATAAAGCTGTTCTTGATTCGTTGAGTCACACGTTCATCAATCCAAACCTCGCCATCCGGTGCGCCCATCATGAATCGGGCAGCCAAATTGATCCCCCAACCATAACAAGTATAATTTTCAAACAATCTGCCACCAATAAAACCTGCATGAGAGATGTAATATGTCAAGCCTGCAGTGAGATGAAAATCAACTTGCGATTTTAGATCGAGAGTGAAATTTAAAGCACGTCCAATATCATTTTCGTACGCCACCGGCGCCCCCCACAAAACAATCATACTGCAACCTTTATCACCAAAATCAATACGATCTATCAAACCACCATAACGGGCTTGAAGATCGAAAAAAGTATGCATAAATTTTTCCAATTGCTCGGCTGTTAGATTGGGCACGCGCAGGAACAAATTAACTGCCTGACGAAACTCGCCGCGTAACTCCTGGTTGATCACTTCCTCGGGAACAAAAACACTGGCAACAGTTGGATCCACAACACGGGAATCGACAAGTTGAGGCAAATGTAATATGTCCGAATGCCAACTGAGGCGATAAAAAGAAGCGAGTGGGTCAGCCTTTATTTCAGGTCCCAACTCGTCATAGATTTTCTTTACAAGGATAATATCTCCGGCACTCGCCTGATGTTCCGCTTGAGCTGCCTCATTCACCGCTACGCCCCGAAAAAAATAAGTGGCCTTCTCACCATCCCGAGAGCGCAAAATTCCCCATGAAACCAAACCAATTGATACTCCGATCTTGGCTGAAATTTGAAAATTTCCGTAGGGCGTTTCGTAAATGGGTTTAGATTTCAATCCTTGCTGAATGGAATATGCGGCCGCTAAAGCCAGCCGAGCAGCGGACGTATCGTCAGGTTCAGCTGGATACAATGCCGTTATTGAATCACCTGCATACCCCACGATCATTCCGCCCCGCCCAAACACTGCATCTACGATTGGATCAAACACGGTCCGCATCATCTCGGCCAATACTTCAGCCCCATGCTGCCCATGTTGCATGAGCTCATCCGTCATAGCAGAAAAACCGGAAACATCCAGAAACATGCAAGCAGCCCTGAAAGATCCGCGAAAACGTGCTGCCTGATAATTTTCAATTATAAATTCAGGAATAATGTTATGCACCCAGGCTCTCCCTTAGATAATTAGTAGCATGATTATTTTAACACTTCCTGCACATCAAAGCTGAAACTGTGATTTAATTCCAGCATGCCACCAAACTCTTATCAGATTCGCCTGTGTACTGCATGTGGATTGCGTTATCCATTAGTAGAAAATCATTCTTTTGGGGAACGCTGTCCAAACTGCCTGGGAATTACTCAACCAGTTTCAAAGCATCGACTCAACCAAAAACCTACCTCGTCCGAAAATGAATCACAGCTTCGATTGGACGCAGTGCTCGATAACGTCCGTTCAGCCTGGAACGTAGGCGCTATCTTTCGCACGGCCGACGGTCTCGGGGTCAGAAGTCTTTACCTGTGTGGCAACACGCCAACACCGGATAATGAATCCGTACGAAAAACGGCCCTCGGCGCAGAAGAGACAGTCACCTGGAAATATTCACGTAATGTGTTAGAAATTACCAAAGAGTTACACAATGACGGACATACATTGGTCGCACTGGAACAGAACGAATACGCGAAGCCCATCGGCATGTATCCTGTATTACCCCGACAACAAGTTGCTCTAATTGTTGGCAATGAAATTACCGGTGTAGACCCTCAACTTCTCGATCTATGCGACCATATTCTCTACATTCCCATGCACGGAAAGAAGCGATCTCTTAACGTGGAAGTGGCCTTCGCAATTGCAGTCTATGCCTTACGCTCCCAGATGGTTTGATACCCCAAAGGAGTATTAATTCTTACTAACTGCAAATACATTTACCGCTTGTTGCTTTCCTTTGAAGGCAACTTCCCCCAAATCATTCACGCGTATATCAGCAGGTAAGCCCTCCCGCGTAAACTTGTCAAACAAAATTGGCTTACCAGTCTGCTTAGTGTATTCTTCGATGCGTGCCGCTAAATTGACCGTATCCCCAATGCACGTGTAGGTGGCGCGATGTTGCGTGCCGGTATAACCGGCGATCATTCTCCCTGTGGCAATACCAATGCCGATATCGATCTGGGCTTTATTTTGCGCGGCTTGTTGTTCATTGAATCCATTTAACAATTCAACCATCTCCAGCGCGGCGCGCACGCTATGCTCGCGATGGCTTTAAT
>JBAVJG010000556.1:0-1555 GCA_049687655.1 Anaerolineales bacterium
GTGTTTCATTTGGCATAGAGTCCTCCCGGTTACAAATATATTGTCACCATAACGGTTGTGCTCGTCAGGTTATTTATATCGCAATTGAGAGTAAGCAGTGCTGATTTATATAAAAATTCCCCGATGACGTTCCCGAGCCGGATTCAATCTGCCCCAGGTCACACGAATTTGGAACATTTAGGGATCTTCATCCGTCTTGATTGGAGAGGCTGAAGTTCAGCCAATCCTATCTAATTCGAGGTAATGTAACCATGTTCCGTATGAAGCCCCACTCCTTTTTCTTGCATCTTTCTGTCACATTACTGGCGCTGCTGCTGACTGCATGCAATGTGCCCGCAAATGTTCCCGCCCCGGCTCCCACTGAGACCTCCCCCAACCCGGTGGACACTGCTGCGCCGACCGAAGCACCGGCGGAGGAAGCCGGACAAGGTGCGCCTGCGGTGACTATTGACCTGAATGGCGTTGCGCAGGATTTCACGTCACAGGTGATCGAAGCAGTACCAGCCAGCGCGGACCATCCCTGGTGGGAAGCGATGCCGCAGTACATGCAGTTGACCTTGCAGGGCTACCCGATCAGCGGCCACCTGATGCAAGCGCAGATTTACGTCTACCCGGTTGAAGACCTGGGAGTGAAAGAGGTGGCAGGGCAAGTTCCTGAAAGTTTGCAGGCGCTGCTGCAAAGTCAGCAGGCGGGCGATCTTATACCTTATCTACCGCCCTATAACGCCGCGCAGGTGATGCATGCCCAGGTGGGGTACCTGGACTTCAAAAACGGCAGTGGCGTGCGCTATCTGACCCAGTTCGATCAGGCCGTATTAGCGATCAACAATTACGAATTGCACTACACCTTCCAGGGCCTGACAAGCGATGGCAAGTATTATGTGGCTGCGGTGCTGCCGGTCAACCTGCCCGGGCTGCCGGCCGATGGAAATGTCGACCTCGACAACCCGCCAGCGAATTTCGTGGAGGACTTCCCTGCCTACCTGGCCGGGACAGTCGATATGCTCAACGGGCAACCCGCCAGCGCCTTCACGCCTGATCTGAGTACGCTGGATGCGATGATGGGTTCGCTTGAGATCAAATAGACTTCTTGATTAAGTGTTCTCTCGCCAAACTCGGTGGCGAGACGCCGCCTGGAGCTAAGAAAAACGAGCGATGCTTATCAAAGCGTCGCTCGTTTTTTTCCTTGTTACGCATCAAAATGAGCGGCATCGAAGACAAAACGAACCGTCTCTTCGTGTTCCTGGTCGAGATCTCCATACTCGCGCACGACCCACTTACGCAAATCTGCCAGGCTGGCCTGAAAGAGCGCTTCCGGGACCGGCCAGGTATCGGAATACACGCGGGTCTCATACCGCTCCAGTTCGATCCGCAAAGTGTAGATGTGTGGGAAGCGTACCACCTCCACTTCCTCCAGGCGCGCGCCCCAGGAGCGCAGATCCCCCCGCAGTTCGTCATCGCTTCGCGCACCGGGATGCCCCGTATCGAAGCCCTGTGATTTCAGCCAGTCGCGCCAATGAACCCGTATTTTCCTGCGGATGGATTTTCCGACCGG
>JBAVJG010000557.1:0-1914 GCA_049687655.1 Anaerolineales bacterium
TTTTACCGTTTTACCCCTATTCGTCGGATGATGGCTTTTCTATAATTGACTATCGCCAGGTTGCCCCAGAACTGGGTACCTGGCAAGACATTGCCCGGCTGGGGGAAAACTTTGACCTGATGTTTGACCTAGTTGCCAACCATATTTCTGCCAAGAGCGAATGGTTCCAGAACTTTCTTGCAGGGGAGAAACCCTACACAGATTATTTTCTCACCCTTGAGCCAACCACAGACCTTTCCCAGGTTGTACGTCCTCGGGCTACACCTGTACTGACTTCTTTTCAAACAGCCAACGGTTTACGCCCTGTCTGGACCACTTTCAGCGAAGATCAGATCGATTTGGATTACAACAACCCTCAAGTATTGCTGGAAATGGTAGATGTATTATTGTTTTATGTTGCACATGGCGCACAGATCATCCGTCTGGATGCCATCGCCTATCTATGGAAAATTCCCGGAACATCTTGTATTCACTTGCCGCAAACTCATGCGGTCGTCAAACTGTTTCGAGCCGTTCTGGATATTGTCGCTCCGTCCGTATTACTGATTACAGAAACAAACGTCCCTCACCAAGAGAATATCAGTTATTTTGGCAAATACCTGCCTGAACTCCAACGCAGCGATGAAGCGCAATTGGTGTACCAATTTCCCCTGGCGCCTCTGATCTTGCACACATTTCTCACAGGTGACTCAACCCGCCTGACAGACTGGGCAGAGGGCTTACCTGAGTTACCTCCTGGAACAACCTTTTTTAATTTCACAGCTTCGCATGATGGCATAGGGGTACGTCCAGCAGAGGGTCTGCTTCAACCAGATGAAATCCAGGATCTCATTCAAAACACGCTGGCACACAGCGGACAAGTTTCATATCGATCCAATCCCGATGGCAGTCAAAGTGCATACGAGCTGAACATCACCTGGTATGATGCGCTAAATGATACAATCAAAACGGAACCTGACCTGGACATCCAGCGTTTCCTAGCGTCCCAGGCCATCATGCTTTCGCTAGCGGGTGTACCCGGCATTTATATCCATAGCCTGCTGGGGTCCCGTAATTGTGTCGATTGTCTGGCTGAGACTGGTCGGGCGCGCTCGATCAATCGGGAAAGATTCTTGCTTACAGAGTTGGAAGAGGAGTTATTAGATCCACACAGCTTGAAATCACGTGTGTTGTCGGGCTATCGCCAACTTCTCCAGATTCGCAAACAACAAACCAATTTTCATCCCGCCACCAGACAACGCATACTAAGGTTGGGCCCTGATGTTTTTGGGATACTAAGAATGGCAGAAGATGGATCGAGAGTGTTGAGCGTAACAAACGTGACTTCCAAACTTGTAGACCTGGAAATAGAATTGTCAAAATCCGGTCTGCCTGGAAGCGCGAAGTGGGTTGACTTGTTGACAGGCGAACTCTTTTTCGGACAAACTGTTTTGCACATTGACCTCGCGCCTTTTCAATGTCGCTGGCTCAAGATTAACTTGGTGTAAAACGCTGATGCGTCCCCAAAAAACCGGTTCAGCTCCCCAGTTAGCATAAATTTACCAAGGTAATTTACAGATCCTTCAGCTAAGGATGAGAATGGTATAATCTCGTTGCCATCGCAGTCTTTCGAGCTTTTCAGAACCATAATCCTAAAAGTAGGCTCAAACGGTGAAATTGTTCGTGAAATCAAGCGGAATCAGCAGCTAAACTCACACCGTACCTGCCGGTACGGCATGGTATAACCCGGAGGTCGCAGGTTCGAGTCCTGCCCCCGCTACTCAACGGTTGAAGAAACACTTTTTAGTGCCTATTTTGTGTTTTAGCCCATCAGTCACAAGTTAAGGTTTTTTGAAGCATGTCAAGGCCATTTTTAGGCATATTTTGGGTAATTCCGGCTTCCAGAAACAAAATTTTGGGAGTTGACGGGTTGTT
>JBAVJG010000558.1:0-2067 GCA_049687655.1 Anaerolineales bacterium
GTTCTGATATCGCCCGTGGTTTTGCAGTTGGCGCAGACGATTACGTAAAAAAACCATTCTCTAACGAAGAACTGATATCAAGGATAGAAAGGCTCTTGCGGCGAGACAAGTCAAAGGATGCAAGTACAAAAATTACTGGCTATTCAGATGACTTACTCGAAGTTGAACTCGATACTCAAAAAGTTACCCTACAAGACGAAGAAATCGCTCTAACACCAACAGAGTTCAAACTCCTGGCATATTTGATCCGTCACCCACAAAAAACGCTCTCCACCCGCACATTGTTGAAGGAAGTATGGGGAGATGCTTATAGTCATGACAAAGCATTGCTTTCTTTATATATTCACCAATTGAGACAAAAATTGAAAGAGGGTGAATCAGAACACAAATACATCCAGACGCAATGGGGACAAGGATATCGGTTCAATCCTTCACCACAATCCTCCGAGTTATCAACCCTCCCTGCAACCGCTGAGCAGGAATATGAAGTACCAAAAATTCAAAGACCATTTTACGAAAACAGATGGGTGTGGGTGGTTCTTGGTGTTCTCATCGGTTTGTTAGCCTATGTACTGTATCAACAATATTCTTCCTATCTTTTTAGATCCAATCTTCCATCCAACCCTGACGAAGGACATACAACCATTGAAGCACAGATGACGGCAGAAGGATTTAGGGAGACAAATGCCATAGGGTTCCGTGGACAAATTTGTGTCCAAAACGCAGGTAATTTCCCCACTGAAAACCTTTCAATCGTAAACACTATTCAAATCAATAGTTCACTGACTACCAGGAACATTTCCAGCACAGTTGATTTGAGTCCAAATCCTATTCTCAGGCCGGGTGAGATCTACTGTTATCCTTTTGAAATTGACTTTGAACCCGATGTGGAGCAAGATGCTCAATACCGATCAATCACAGCGATTACGATCACCAATCACACTGGACTGACAGTGGGCAGCAAGTATTGTCCGGGATCCCAGCCGTGTCCGTATGGTCCGGAAATTTCAACAGCATTAATCCTGCCAGAACAATAATGGAGATGTAAATTAAGCAGGCCATATCAGCCACATCACCGTTGCAACTACGATGCCGAACAGCACACCGCCTGTCACCTCCAAAGGTGTGTGACCAAGCACTTCTCGTAAATCCTTCTGGTCAAACATGTGGCCACGTAAAAATTCATTGAATAGCATATTGATCCGCTGGGCATGAACACCTGCCTGCCGGCGCACACCGGCAGCATCATAAGTCACCACCATGGTGATGGCCACACCCAGTGCAAACAGCGGGTTATCAAAACCATGATAAAGGCCAATGGCAACAGTCGCGGATGTCAGCAACGACGAATGCGAACTCGGCATGCCCCCCACACTCAGCAACAAAGCCCAGTTCCAGCGGCGCGTATATAAATAATCCAGCGGGATTTTAATCACCTGTGCCAGCAGCCAGGCTGTCAACATGGTAATCAGGACATGGTTTTGAAAAAGAGCGCCCAGTTTCATGGACTATTCTCCGGCTTCAAAATCAGATAACTGATCACCAGACAATTCACGGACTTTGAGTTCGGCCCCATCGAGCAGTTCGCTGCAACGCTTGACCAGGGCCTGCCCCCGTTCAAACAACGACATCGCCTCTTCGAGCGGATTCCGCGAAGAGTCATCATCCAATGTGTTGACGACAGCTTCCAACTCGGCAAAGGCCGCTTCATAGGTCAAATCTTCGACAGGTTTTGGAGATGCTGTTTTTGACATTAAGACTCCTTATCTTTCGAAACAATCGCGTCAAATTCACCATCGCTGACGCGCACTTGAATCTCATCATCAGGTTTCGCCTGACTCGCCTGACTGACTACCTTCCCATCTGCCTGACGGGTGACCACTGCATACCCGCGACCCAGCACCGCCAGCGGATTGAGGGATTCTAGACGGCGCTCAAAGCCTCTCAGCCGCGATTTGTCCAACACCAGGCGGTGACGCAACGCAGACAAGCCCCGGCGGGCGAAATCGTCCAGGCGCTGTCGATCGGTCTGGATACGACGCAGGGGCGAGGCGAAGCGTAAGCTCG
>JBAVJG010000559.1:0-2492 GCA_049687655.1 Anaerolineales bacterium
GTCAGGGCGGAGTACCGTCCGCCAACGCTGGCATTGGCATCGAATATTTTTCGGAACCCGCGATCCTTTGCCAGTTTTTCCAACGGGGTGCCCGGGTCCGTGATGGCTACAAAGCGCGAACCGTCAGCACCGGACAGCTCCCAGAAATAATCCAGAAAGGCCCTGGTTTCTGCCGTCGTGCCAGATTTGCTGGAAACAATATACAGACTTTTATCGGGAGGGTATGCCTCCGCAGCCAGCGCGACCTGAGCCGGATCGGACGAATCAAGGATCGACAGGCACGGTTTGCCTTCGGCGGCTTCCGGCGCGGGGGAGGCAAACACAAACGACAAGACTTCCGGCGCGAGTGACGAGCCGCCCATGCCAAGCAGCAAAATACGGCGAATGCCCTGGTAATGCACCACATCGGCGAAATCGCTCAACTCGGAGAGCAGGGACCCGGAGGTCTCCGGCAGACGCAGCCAGCCCAGGCGCTTCTTGACTTCCGCCTGGCCAGCGGGGTCATCTGTCCAAAGCAACGGGTCACCCTCCCACAGGCGCGCGGGAACGGAATCATTTTCGAGCCCGGCGATACGCCCGGAAACGGAAGCAGCCAGCGGCCCCAGTTGCGAAGCGGCAGCAGCCCGTCGCTCTTCAATAGTATCCAACAAGGCGGTAAAGGCATCAGCAAAGGCCATTACGCCCTCGTATTCCAACTCCTGCGTGACAACATCCATGGAGACGCCCTCGGCCTCCAGTTGACCAAACAAGGCACCGGCCCTGTCGATCTCATCCGTGAGAGTCTCTTTCGCAACCCCGTGATCACGGAAAGCGTCCAGGGTTTGCGGCGGAACCGTATTGACCGTGTTCGGGCCGATGAGCGCATCGACGTACATGGTATCGGGGTAATGTGGATTCTTGGTGCTGGTGGAAGCCCATAGCGGGCGCTGCAAGTTCGCACCCCTGGCCATTAGCACATCCCAACGGTCTCCCTGAAACGTTTTCAAAAAATCAGCATACGCCAGGCGCGCATTTGCAATCGCGGCCTGACCATGCAAAGATGATTTTTCTGGCAGGAGCTTGTCGACCTTGCTATCGACACGCGAGACGAAGAAAGATGCCACTGAGGCGATATGTTCGATCGATTCGCCGGCTTCAATACGATCTTCCAGGCCGGAGAGATAGGCATCCATTACCTCCGCATAACGGGCCAGTGAAAAGATCAGGGTCACATTGACATTGATGCCGCTTGCGATGGTTTTCCGAATGGCGGGGATACCCTCCCGCGTGGCAGGTATCTTGACCATCAGGTTAGGCCGGTTAACACGCTCCCACAGCACTGCAGCCTGCCCGATGGACTTTTCAGTTTCGTTCGCCAGATAAGGGCTGACTTCGATACTGACGTACCCATCTCCGCCGCCGGTCTCATCGTACAGCGGCCGGAACAAGTCGCAAGCCGCCTGAATATCTTCTACCGCCAGTTGCCAGAAAATATCCTCAGCACTCCAGCCGGACCAGGCCAGCGGCGTCAGCGCCGAATCGTAATCATTCGTCTTTGCAATCGCGTTATTAAATATGGACGGGTTGGAGGTCACGCCGCGAATTTCCCCGCGCCGGATCATGCGCTCGAGCCCGCCATCCTGCAACAACTTCCTTTGTATGTTGTCGTACCATAATGACTGGCCCAGGCCAGTTAATTTTTCAATGCCAGTACTCATTTTCACCTCTTCATATCGGACTTGTCCATTTCTATCTTTCTTACTTTCTCGACCCGCCGTTTGTGGCGTTCCCCGCCGGGATCATTCCCCTGGAAGCGCGCTCCCAGGAATTCCGTGACCAGTTCACGCACCAGCTCAGGGCCGATGATGCGGGCCCCCAGGCAGAGCACGTTCATATCGTCGTGCTCCACGCCCTGGTGGGCAGAATACGAATCATGACAGACGGCAGCATACACGCCGGGCATCTTGTTGGCGGCGATGCTGGCACCCACACCCGAGCCGCACAGCAGAACACCGCGTTCGGCCCGCCCGGATTGAATGGCTTTCCCCAGCTTCCGGGCATAATCGGGGTAATCGACCGCTTCAACGGAATCGGTGCCCAGGTCGAGGACTTCATGCCCGCCCGCCCGGACCGCGGCCAGGACCTGGTCTTTCAAAGGGAAGCCTGCATGATCGCAGGCGACAGCTATTTTCATCTCAGCCTCTTACTGCTTCTCCCATATTTACCCGAACTCGAATCTATCGAATTGCCTTCAAAAACCAGGATTCTGGTTCGGATATTTACGCAGCACTGTGTATCTTGAGTCATTCAAATTCAAGTTAACCTTTTATCCAGCGGCGTCCCCGCCGCTGCGAGCGGACTTGAAGGGCGATATAAATATCGCGTTATGCGCTCTCCAGAGCATTCCCGCAGGGCGGCGAGGAAAGGTCCCTGAGGAGGATAAGCCGTTTTGAGCCAGAAATTGCTCTGCCGTATGAGATTCTTCGTCGCTGCGCTCCTCAGAATGACATGTT
>JBAVJG010000560.1:0-2146 GCA_049687655.1 Anaerolineales bacterium
TCGCCGCTCTCACCGCACTCCTTGCATTCGAATACGCGCCCGAAAGGCTCCTTCTCTCCCTTGCGCCACAAAAACGCTTCGGCAGGCACCTCCTGAGTACAGGAAGTACAGGCTGTCAGATACAGGCTCTGCAAATGGTCTTCGAGTTTTTCCTCACCTTTGCGTGAGACGGCCAGGTCTGCTAGAGCGGCTTTGAATTCCGATTCAGGTAGGGAAGCAGTCCCCATTTCGAGTATGAAACGTGTGATGGGATTGTTCGCGGCTACCAGTACGCGATATCCGGCGCGCGCCGCTTCCAGCGAGATGCGCGGCGCCGTCCCAAATGGATCCAGCAGCCAGCCACCCGGTTCGACATTCTCCTCCAGCCAGGCTGAAACAACGCTATCTTCCAATGGCGGCAGAAAGCGAGCTAACGGGCCGGGATTATCTGGTCTGGTGCCTGGAATCAGAGAAAAGGTGTCCACTTAAAAATAAGTATACAGCCCCCCGTAGAAAATGCAAGCGGGTTTTATTGGGCACAGACAACACGGACTGGACGGATTTTCCATAGAGTCTGTACTCCGATAAATCAAACCCGCCCGGCGAATATCTCGAATAACGGCACGGGCCAGTAGAGCGTGGCAATATGAATAACCTGCATTTGTTTCCTCAGTAAATTCCGTACTTCTAAGATGCCACGCTCATGATAATCGCCGGAATATTCAGGTCCTGCCAGCGCGCGGCCGAGTTTGTAGAAGATGTTCTCGGTCGGGCCGGAGATGACGATCTGTCCACCGGGTTTCAGTAAAGTTTGCATATCAGCCAGCGTGCCGGGCAAGTCATCCACATGTTCGAGCACGTCAGTGGCGATGATCAGGTCGGAGGAAGCTCGCGGCAGATCGTTCAAGGTCACTTCACGCGCATCGTGGACCTGCAGATTAGTGGGAAAGACCCGCTGGCGGCTGACGCGTTCAAACGGAAGCAGGTCAATTTCCATGGCGGTGACGCGGTTGCTAATCCCGCACAGAAAGGGCAGCATTACCCCGCTTCCGCAGCCAAAATCCAACACATGCTCGTAGGGTGCATCCGATTCGACGTAGTCCATTACCACCCGCAGGCGTTGCCAGAACAGCCAGTTGATGAGCGGATTGCGATGCGAGTAAGCTGGAAAACCAGCCTCATCGAGCCTTCCCTGTTCGGATTCGGCCAGCACCTTGCGGATGACGGCGCGAAAATCGGCTTTGTAGGTGGTGAATTCAGAATTTTTCATGATGTTTTTTTTTCACCGCCAAGCCGCTAAAAACGCCAAGGGAATGGTTAGTATGCTAATATTCTTATTGGCGACTTTCATAAAACTTGGCGCTCTTTCCCGAAGGACACCGGGACGGTGTGCGAGCTTGGCGGTTAAATAAGTGGTCGGCTGTGCGGGGATTTGGGCGCGGCGTTCATGTCGATCTCGATTGCCGAGAGCAAGATCTGGATGCCCAAGATGAGCGCCAATGTAGGCAAAATGACCGTGCCGGTGGGGGCAGGCACACCTAACCGGGAATACTGAATCCATTTGACGCTGCCGAAGATCAGCCCGAAGAGGATCAACGGGATGCCAGTCAACAGGTAGACGGATACCATAGAAAAATCGAACAGGAAATAGCGCAGCAGCAGACGGCGAAATAAGGTAACCAGCAGTTTGGTTGGGAACTGGACAAGCACACGCCAGATGGACATGCTCGAGCGTTCGCCGCGATAGCGAGCCGGTATGGGCACATCCAGCACGAAGGCGCCCAGCAGATACAGGTTGGCCAGCATGGAGGTTTCGAAGAAATAGCCGCGGTCGATGCGTTCGAGCGGCAGTTGCGCCAGCATATCAGCGCGGATGGCGAAATAACCATTGGTCGGGTCGAAACAATTCCAGTAGCCGGTGGCAGCTTTGGTCAGGAAGCTCAGCCCCAGGTTGCCGATGCGTCGGATCAACGGCATGTGCCGCAGGGACTCAAAATCGCGGAAGCGGTTGCCCTTGGCGTAATCGGCTCCCCCTTCTAACAGCGGCGTGACCAGCGCCGGGATGTGCGCCGGGTCCATTTGGTGATCACCGTCGATCTTGACAACCACCTGTGCACCGAATTCCAGCGCTTTCCGGAACCCGGTCCGCATGGCGCCGCCCACACCT
>JBAVJG010000561.1:0-21722 GCA_049687655.1 Anaerolineales bacterium
AGATGATGTCAACCTGACGGTGGAGTTGATCGTGCCTGTGGCTTTGGAGCAGGGCTCGAAGTTCGCCATCCGCGAAGGTGGTCTGACCGTCGGCGCTGGCGTCGTCACCAAGATCATCGAATAATTATTAGGTGAAGAATGTCAAAGCAGAAAATTCGCATCCGCCTCAAGGCCTATGACCACCGCGTTCTCGACCAATCCGCCAAGCGCATTGTCGAGACAGCGGAGCGCAGCGGCGCTCAGGTAGTTGGCCCCGTACCCTTGCCAACTAAGCTGGAACGCTTTACAATACGTCGCTCGACTTTTATCGATAAAGATTCTCACGAGCATTTCGAGATCCGGACGCACAATCGCTTGATTGATGTACTTGACCCTGACTCGAAAACAATCGATATGTTGATGCGCCTCAACCTGCCTGCGGGTGTGGACATCGAGATAAAAATTTAAAAGTTTGAAACTAAACAGGTCTGACTTACTCGACTGTCAGACCTGTTAGTGTGGCAAGACAGCACAGAGAAAGAATTTGTCTGTGTGTGGACGCAAAAAACATTGCGCGTCGCGCCGGACATGTTGACTGCTCTGTGTGGAGATGATGCAGCCAAAGCCCAGGCTGACAGTCTCGACACTACTTTTTGAAGGAGAAAACTGAGCAATGTTAAAAGGGCTTATTGGAAAGAAGATCGGCATGACCCAGATCTTCGATGAACTAGGTGTCGCTCATCCTGTGACGCTCATCGAAGCTGGGCCATGTTATGTTACGCAGATCCGTCATCCTGAGAAAGAAGGCTATTCGGCGGTTCAGCTCGGTTTTGGTGAGATCAACCCCAAGCGTTTGACAGGTGGTGAACTGGGGCATCTCAAAGCCAATGAAATCCCACCGATGCGCTTCTTGCGTGAGTTTCGAATCAAAAATCCGGAAATCAATCTTGGTGAGAAGGTGACCGTTGAAGCATTTGCCGTTGGTGAACGTGTGGATGTAATCGGCACCAGTAAGGGCAAAGGTTTTGCCGGTGGCGTGAAGCGCTATGGTTTTCGTGGAGGACCTAAAACGCACGGTCAATCTGACCGTCAACGTGCTCCCGGATCCCGTGGGGCGGGCACTACCCCCGGGCGTGTGTATAAGGGCGCGCGTGGTCCTGGTCATATGGGCAACGAGCGGGTGACGGTATCTGCACTTAAGGTTATCCTTGTCGATGTTGAGCGCAATTTGCTCGGCGTGCGTGGGGCTGTCCCCGGACCAAAAGGTGGCCTGATCATGGTTAAAGAGGCGCGCAAGCAGTAGGCGCTGTGAATGGGAGTATGAAAGCGATGAAAGTAGACGTTTTCGATATGAAAGGCAAGAAGGTGAAGCAGGTTGATTTGCCTGCGGCTGTCTTCGAAGCGCCGATCAATGTTGATTTGATGCACCAGGCATATGTCCGCCAGATGGCGAATGCACGCCTTGGAACGCATAAGACCAAAACTCGTAGTGAGGTGGCTGGTGGCGGCCGCAAACCGTGGCGTCAGAAAGGGACTGGTCGTGCCCGCCAGGGTTCCATCCGTGCAGCACAGTGGACAGGCGGCGGCCGTGTTCACACCCCCCGGCCACGCAGCTATGAACAGGCTATGCCCAAGAAGATGCGCCGTGCAGCGCTCCGGTCTGCGCTTTCTGCTAAGGCAGCGGAAGCAGGCATCGTTGTCGTAGATGAGGTCACGCTGTCTGAGTCAAAAACGCGGTTGATGGTTGAAGCTTTGGACAAGTTGGTAGGTGAGTCCAGCGTCTTGGTCCTGATGGCTGAGAAAGATCAGTCTTACGATACGGTCATGCGTTCGGCAGATAACCTGGCTGATGCCAAGGTGTTGCTGGCCAGTTACCTGAACATCCGCGATCTGCTTGGATACGACAAGGTGATTTTGCCTCTCAAAGCTCTTGATGCTATAGAAGCACACCTCGGATAGGAGAAGAAGCATGACTACGATTTATGATGTGCTTATCCGCCCCCTGGTCACTGAGAAGTCCAGCTATCAATCTGGCAGCCTGAACCAATATTCTTTTGTAGTAAATGGTAAGGCAACCAAGACGATGGTTAAGGATGCAGTTGAAACGCTTTTCGATGTTGACGTGGTGCGTGTGAATATTATTAATGCCCCTGCCAAGCGCGGACGTCGCGCTCGAAGCCGCCGCCTTTTGGTACGCCGCCCTGGCTTCAAAAAGGCGATCATTACGCTGGCTGAAGGGGAAACCCTAGAGATATTTGAAGGGGTGCAGTAATGCCCGTAAAAAAGTATAAACCGGTAACGCCCGGTCAGCGTGGGATGACCGGGCATACCTTTGAAGAAATTACCAAGTCCAAGCCGGAACGCTCGTTGCTGTTACCGCTGCGAAAACAGGGTGGGCGCAATGTGCATGGACGTGTGACTGTCCGCCATCGTGGTGGTGGACATCGGCGTTCCATCCGTATTGTGGATTTCAAACGTAATAAGCACGGTATCCCTGCCAAGGTAGCAGCGATAGAGTACGATCCAAATCGCACTGCCCGTTTGGCTCTTCTGTACTATGCTGACGGTGAAAAGCGCTATATCATAGCTCCGCTGGGGTTGCGCGTCGGTGATACCGTGATGTCTGGTCCGAATGCGGAAATCCGCCCAGGAAATGCCTTGCCGATATCCAGTATCCCTGTTGGCACAACCATCCACAATATTGAGTTGCGCGAAGGTAGAGGTGGCCAATTGGTTCGCTCTGCGGGAAGTGCGGCACAGTTGCTGGCCAAAGAAGGCGATTTTGCACAAATCCGCATGCCTTCGACTGAAGTACGCCTGGTTCATCAGGTTTGCTATGCTACTGTTGGTCAGATTGGAAATGTGGATCACGGTAATATCAAGCTTGGCAAGGCCGGACGTAAGCGTCATCTTGGTATTCGTCCAACGGTACGTGGTTCAGCGATGAGCCCGCGTGACCATCCTCATGGTGGTGGTGAAGGCCGTCAGCCGATTGGCCTCCCAGGGCCGAAGAGCCCCTGGGGTAAACCAACATTAGGGTATAAGACCCGCCGTAACAAGCGGACTGAAAAGTATATTGTGCGCCGACGTCGAAAAAAGAAGAACCGCTAGGCGCTGAGAGTTAATGAGGTAAGCAGATATGTCACGATCGTTAAAAAAAGGCCCGTTTATTGAGCCGAAACTGCTTAAGAAAATCGAGGCGATGAACCAGAAGGGTGATAAGAAAGTCATCCGTACCTGGAGTCGTGCCAGCACGATTTTTCCCCAAATGGTAGGTCATACCATTGCAGTGCATGATGGCCGTCGCCATGTGCCGATCTATATAACAGAGAATATGGTTGGACATCGCCTGGGTGAATTCGCACCAACGAGGACTTTCCGCGGCCATTTAGCGGAGAAGAGATAAGAGGAAACCATGCAGGATTTTCAAGCAAAATTGCGATTTCTTCCTCTTTCGGCTCAAAAGGTCCGACTGGTGATTGATTTGGTACGTGGTAAAGATGTGGTTGAAGCGTTGGAAATGTTACGTTTCGTTCAGAAACGTTCTTCGCTCCCAGTCCGCAAGTTGCTGGCATCTGCCGTGTCGAATGCAGAAGAGAATTTTGGCATCAGTCGTGATGATTTATATGTCGCAACGATATTTGCCGATGAAGCACCTACCCGTCGCTGGCGTCGTTTTGGAGCGCGAGGTCGTTTCAAGCCGATTTTGCGGCGCACATCACATGTCACAGTCATCTTGCGCGAGCGCAGCTCGTAACCAGGACAGGAAAGGAATCCGAAGGAGAAATTATGGGACGTAAAGTTCATCCAGTAGGTATGCGCCTGGGTATAAATGAAACCTGGCAAGGACGTTGGTTTGCTGAAGGCGCTCAATATCGTGAGCAGTTGCACCAGGATTTGGCCATCCGCAATTTATTGACGGGCATCCCCTCCAAAGCCGGGGCTGCTTATACTGCAGACGTACGAAAATTGCGCAGTGAGATGCCTGACTCCGTGTTGAAAAACCGTGCTGGTGTTTCACGTATTGAAATCGAACGCTTTCCAGGCAAGATTCGTGTTGCAATTTTCACTTCCAAACCCGGCGTCTTAATTGGCCGGAAGGGCGAATCCGTGAAAAAAGTTCGTGCGGGTCTTGAGTCTTTGATTGGCAAAAAAGTAGAACTCGATATTAAAGAGATCGACTCCCCTGATTTGGATGCCAGGCTTGTGGCCATGAATATCGCTGATCAGTTGGAACGACGTATCAGCTATCGTCGCGCTATGAAACGGGCGATCCAACAGGCAATGCGTTCTGGTGCACAAGGAATCAAGATCATGGTAAGTGGTCGATTGTCTGGTGCAGAAATGGCTCGCACGGTCTGGTTGCGCGATGGGCGCGTGCCTCTGCAAACGCTACGTGCAAAAATCGATTTTGCCAATGTAAACGCGACGACCACTTTTGGTGCAATTGGTGTTAAGGTTTGGGTTTATAAGGGCGAATCTGTGCCCGAAGTGGAAGAAACAGTCGATACGACAGAAGGCGTATACGTGAGCGAATAGGCCGCGCTGCCTAGTCGTATTTGAAAAGAGGTTAATTGCTATGTTGATGCCAAAACGTGTAAAGTGGCGCAAGCAAATGCGCGGTCGCATGAGAGGGAAGGCTTTGCGTGGTGCACAGGTATCTTTTGGTGAGTTTGGCCTCCAGGCCTTGGAGCCAGGATGGATTACCGCTCGCCAGATTGAAGCCACACGCCGCGCCATCGTTCGTGAAATGAAACGACGTGGCAAGGTTTGGATTCGTATTTTCCCTGCCAAACCTTACACGCAACGAGCTGCTGAATCCCGAATGGGTAAAGGTAAAGGTACCGTTGAGTACTACGTTGCTACGGTAAAGCCCGGGCGTATCATGTTTGAAGTCGGCGGTTTACCAGCAGATATCGCGCTTTCGGCGCTGAAACATGCGCAGTACAAGCTCCCGATCAAGACTAAGATCGTGGCACGTGATGATGCAGCAGGAGAGCAGGCATGAAGTCGAGTGAGATCCGTGCTCTAGGTTCGGAAGAAATCATTTCAAAGCTGGCAGATGCCCGTGAGGAGTTGATGAAACTCCGATTCCAGCAAGTGACCGGTCAGTTGACGGATTCCAGCCGTTTACGCATCGTACGTCGCGATATTGCCCGAATGGAGACAATCCTGCGTGAGCAGACGGCTGATGAAGTGGAAGGTGAAGCATGAACAATCGTCGTCGTATGACTGGTGTCGTTACCAGTAACAAGATGACCAAGACGGTCGTGGTTGAGATTACTCGCACATACCGTCACCCATTGTACAAAAAGGTTGTCCATTCCAGTAAACGCATCAAAGCGCATGACGAATTGGATTGTCAGATTGGTGATGAGGTGAAACTCGTTGCGTCGAAACCGATTTCGCGTGAGAAACACTGGGTTGTAGAAAGCATCATCAAACGTGAAATTCGTACGGAAGATGCCGGTGTGGAAGTTGCTGCTTCTGTTGATCTTGATGAGAGTGTTGGAGAATAAGCCATGATCCAACAAGAATCACGCCTAAAAGTGGCTGATAACTCAGGAGCGCGCGAGCTTCTCGTTATTCAAGTAACCGGTGGCTCCAAGGTCAGGTACGGTTCAATCGGCGACATCGTAATTGCCACCGTTAAGTCGGCTACGCCGCAAGGTGCAGTCAAAAAGAGCGAAATCGTGCGTGCGGTGGTTGTGCGCGTTTCGAAAGAATGGCGCCGTGAGGACGGCTCCCATATTCGCTTTGACGATAATGCAGCAGTTGTCTTGGACACAGATGGCAAGAACCCGAAGGGGAGCCGTATTTTTGGCCCCGTAGCTCGTGAGTTGCGCGAAAAGGGCTTTGTGAAGATCGTATCGCTGGCCCCGGAAGTCTTATAGGTCAGCTTGGGAGCATAGAGAATGAGAGTCAAGATTCGCAAAGGCGATACCGTGGAAGTGATTAGCGGACGCCTCGAAGATAAAGGAAAACGCGGCGAAGTGATAAACGTTCTGCCCGATGAGGAACGTGTGGTGGTGCAGGGTGTCAATATTCGCACTAAGCACCAGCGTCAGGTTCAAACCCAGGCGGGCAGGCAGATCAATCCAGGTCGCATCCAATTTGAAGGCAAGCTACACATTTCAAATGTAATGCTGGTCTGCCCGAAATGTGGAGAGCCCACACGCGTCAACATACAGCGTGATGAAGAAGGCGCTCATCGGGTATGCAAAAAATGTGATGCTATGATTGACTAGCTTGTGGAGCATTGATTATGAATCGATTGCAAGAACAATATCAAAAAGAAGTTGCACCCTCTCTGTTTAAATCGTTTGAATTCAAGAACGTGATGCAGATACCGCGCATTGAAAAAGTTGTCGTTAATATCGGTTTGGGTGAAGCCATGGATGACCCCAAGGTGCTGGATGCCGCAGTCTCTGATCTGACACAGATTGCAGGTCAGAAACCGGTGACGACCAAGTCTCGTAAAAGCATCGCAGCCTTCAAATTACGAGAAGGTGTCATCATTGGAACCAAGGTCACCCTGCGTGGTGAGCGCATGTGGGCTTTTCTGGATCGTTTGATGAACGTAGCCCTGCCTCGCGTGCGCGATTTCCGTGGTGTATCTCCAAATGCTTTCGATGGACGTGGAAATTACACTCTAGGTCTTCGTGACCAGTTAATATTCCCGGAAATCGATTATGACAAAATTGACAAGCTGCGAGGCATGGAAGTTACGATTGTAACTTCGGCCGAGACAGATGACCAGGCACGTGCTTTATTGCAATTGCTTGGAATGCCTTTCAAGAAGGAAGCGTAAATATGGCGAAAAAATGTATGCAATATCGTGAGTTGCGACGGCGTCATGTCGTCCAGGTGCGAAACCGATGCCAACGCTGTGGACGCCCGCGCGGGTATATGCGTCGATTCGGTTTATGCCGAATTTGCTTCCGTGAACTGGCTTTGCAGGGGAAAATCCCTGGCGTGACGAAATCGTCCTGGTAGTCGGGTGGAGGTAAAAGCATGAGTTTTACAGATCCTATTGCTGATATGCTGACTCGCATCCGCAACGGCGTGATGTCTGGTCACTCTCAGGTAGCAATGCCGAGTTCCAAGATCAAGGCGGAAATCGCTAAAATCTTAAAGGAAGAGGGCTTTATCGAGAATTTTGAAGTGGCAGATGGGGAACAGGCCGGTTTCAAGGTTTTGCGCGTCAAGATCAAATATGTAGGCGAGCGTCGCGAACGCCGCCCGGTCATTAGCGGCCTTGAACGTGTCAGCAAGCCTGGCCGTCGCATCTACACAAAGAGACAGGATATTCCCTGGGTACTCTCTGGTATCGGTGTCGCGATCTTATCCACGCCGAAGGGCGTAATGACAGGTCAGCGCGCTCGCCAGTTGGGTATCGGCGGAGAAATCCTTTGTAAAGTATGGTAGCAGGAGGTAAGAAGTGTCTCGAGTAGGACGCATGCCGGTGGAAATCCCAGGTGGTGTGCAGGTAGATATCAAGGGCTCGAACGTTCATGTAAAGGGTCCCAAAGGTGAGATGAAGCGGACATTTTCTCCGTTAATCGGCATCAAGATGGATGGGAACGTATTAACTGTTGAACGTAAGTCCGATGCTCCTGCGGAGCGTGCTTTGCACGGAACCACCCGCGCAGTAATTGCAAATATGGTCTATGGCGTCAGCACTGGCTTTGAAGTTGTGTTGGAAGTAGAAGGTGTTGGTTATCGCGCCGAAATGAAAGGTGATAATCTGGTATTGAATGTCGGATATTCTCACCCGATCGAAATGGAACCTCCTGAAGGTATCAGTTTCGAAGCGGATGCAAAAACCCGCCAGATTAAAGTACTTGGTTACGATAAGGAACAGGTCGGGCAGATTGCGGCTAACGTCCGCAATGTACGACCTCCGGAACCTTATCATGGCAAGGGCATTCGTTATGCGGGTGAATACATCCGTCGCAAGGCTGGTAAGGCTGGCAAAGGAGTCATATAACCAATGGCAACCAAGAATCGGGCTGTTGCACGCATTCGTCGCCATGCTCGGGTACGCAAGAATCTTGCAGGTACCTCTGAGCGTCCGCGCTTGAACGTGTTTCGCAGCATTACAGAAATTTATGCCCAGGTGATTGATGACCAAACAGGGCATACGCTGGTTGCAGCTTCGTCTGTCGATGGTGAATTACGCAAAAAAATGGAAAAATTGAATAAAACTGAACAGGCGAAATTGGTCGGTCAAACTGTGGCTGACCGTGCAAAAAATAAAGGCATCACATCTGTTGTCTTTGATCGCGGTGGATTTCGTTTTATGGGCCGAGTCAAGGCTCTTGCGGATGGCGCGCGCGAAAACGGTCTGCAGTTTTAACCAAGTGGAGAAGCAATATGGCGAATTATAAGAATTTAGATAAGGATCAATTCGAAGAACAATTCGAAGAACGCGTGATTGAAATTGCACGCGTTGCGAAAGTTGTGAAAGGCGGTCGCCGCTTCCAGTTTCGGGTCACAATTGTGACCGGTGACAAACGTGGAAATATTGGTATGGGTGTTGGTAAAGCCAACGCTGTGCCAGATGCGATACGTAAGGCATCCGAGCGCGCCCGCAAAGATCTGCGGACTGTCAATCTGTCCGGGACAACCATCCCGCATGAAATCTTGGGTAAGGTGGCTGGTGCACGTGTATTGCTCAAACCCGCTTCTCCCGGTACGGGCGTTATCGCTGCTGGCGGTGTACGCGCTGTTCTGGAAGTTGCTGGTGTTCGCGATATTCTCACCAAATCCATGGGCAGTGCCAACGTGCTGAATGTGGTAATGGCGACCTTCGATGCGTTGGATAATTTGAAATCCCCGCATCAGGAAGCTGCCCGCCGCGGAAAGAAAGTGGAAGAGCTGTTGCCCTTCTGGGAGCGGAGGAAGCAGAATGCCTAAGAAAGCTACCTCTGGCAAGTCTGTGCGCGTGACCCTGGTAAAAAGCCCGATCGGTTATACCAAAGACCAGAAGGCAACTGCCCGTGCATTGGGGCTACGCCGCATGAACCAGACCGTTCAGCACAATGATTCGCCTGCAGTGCGCGGCATGATTAACAAAATTATTCATTTGATCAAGATCGAAGAGTAGGAACGGATAGATGAAACTACACGATCTCGTGCCCAATGAGGGCTCAAAAAAGAACCGTAAACGCGTCGGACGTGGTATTTCGGCTGGTCAGGGAAAAACTGCTGGCCGGGGCACCAAAGGACAGAAGTCTCGTTCCGGCTCGGGCGGTCATCTGTATCGTCAGGGCGGCAATTTGCCGTTCTTCCGCCGCTTGCCATTTATGCGTGGTAAGGGTTTCACACCTCCTAATCAGGTTAAATATAACGAGGTCAACCTGGATCAGTTGAGCGATGCTTTCAAATCGGAAGCAGACATCACGCCCGAATCACTCGAAGCGGCACGTCTCCTTAGGGATACCCGTAACCCGGTCGTTATCCTGGGGAGAGGCGATGTAAACGTCGCTTTCAATGTTCGTGTCCATCGTGTGAGCGCAAGTGCCAAGGCTAAGATCGAAAAAGCCGGCGGTAGCGTCGAGACAATCGGTTAGCTCTGAGACGAGGAGAAATTATGAAAACTACCTTCTCGGGATGGCGTTATCTTTGGACATCTTATGATATTCGCCGCAAACTCCTGATCACGCTGGGCTTGCTAGCGTTGTATCGTCTGGCGGCCAACGTGCCTGCGCCAGGTGTAGATATAGAAGCGTTGCGTGCTTTTAGCCAGAGCACTTCAGCCCAAGGCGGCTTCCTGGGATTTTTGGATATGCTCTCCGGTGGTACGGTTTCGAATTTCTCTATCCTTGCGATGGGTGTCTACCCTTACATTACGGCCCAGATTATTTTACAGTTGCTTACGCCAATCATCCCCGCGCTCCAACAGCGCATGGAAGATGATCCACGGGAGGGTCGTAAGTGGATGGAGAAGTGGACATATTACCTAGCAGTCCCGATGGCAGCTCTCTCGGCAATTGGACAGATCAATATTATCAACTCGCTCGCAGCACAACCGTTGATCAAATTTGGTTTTTCTGGTGACGCGCTATTGCCTTCTATCACAGTATTATTAGCCATGACAGCCGGAACAATGTTTGCTATCTGGCTGGGTGAATTGATCTCTGAGTTTGGTATTCGTGGACAAGGCCTTTCGCTGGTTATCTTTGCTGGTATTGTGTCGCAGATACCCAACAACATTGGCATCATCATGGCTGATGAGCAGAATCGTTGGTTCCTGCTGGCTTTTACGATTGTTGTAATTATCGCCACAATCTTTGCGATTGTCTTTGTGCAGCAGGGACGCCGTAATGTACCGGTTATGTATCCTGGTCGCCGCGTAGGAAACCGCATGTCCATGCCGGTCAAAGGTACTTTGCCATTGATGGTCAACCTGGCTGGCATGATCCCGCTTATTTTTGCCAGTGCGTTGTTACAGTTCCCGGCGATCGTTGCCAGCTATTTCCAGAACTCTCAAACCGAATGGGTCAGAAACTTTGCCATCAGTACGCAAAGTTTCTTTAATCCGAGCGGTATAAATTCCTGGGGATACTGGTTGATTTACTTCCTGTTTGTGGTTATCTTCGCCTTTTTCTACACTGATGTGTTATTTGCTCAGCAGAACTATGGTGAAAACTTAAAACGTGTTGGCGCGCAAATTCCGGGCGTCAATCGCGGTCCGGCTACGCAGAAGTACCTTACAAAGGTACAGCGCAGGATCACTTTGCCGGGTGCACTCTTCCTGGGTTTAGTTGCAATCATGCCTTTCCTTTTGCAGTTGCTCGTACCTGCAACGGCTGGGAGCGCAGGTATCTTCCTGGTCTCCTCAGCAGGCCTGCTCATTGTCGTCGGTGTGGTACGTGATACCTTCATGAACATCGACGCCGAACTCAAGATGCACGGCTATCAGGACTCTTTGTTAGTGCGCTAAGGAAAAGTAGAACATGGCAACCTACATCGTGATGCTTGGCCCTCCGGGCGTTGGAAAAGGAACGCAAGCCAAAATTCTGGCAGAGAAAACCGGCCTTGCGCATGTATCATCAGGTGACCTGTTCCGTGACAATATAAAGAATCAGACTGAACTTGGCCAGCTCGCGCAATCTTATATGAATAAGGGCGAACTGGTTCCGGATGATGTGACAATCGCAATGATCCGTGAGCGCCTCTCACGTCCGGACTGTCAGGCCGGTGCTATTCTAGATGGATTTCCCCGGACCCCGACTCAGGCGAATGCGCTCAGTCAGATGCTGGCCGAATTTGGCGAAGATGTAGACCACGTGCCGTTTGTGAACGCAGACGAAGAAGTACTGGTCAAGCGTCTTTCCGGACGTTGGACCTGCCGCGCCAATGGACATGTGTTCCACGAGACGTTCAATCCCCCAAAGGAGCCCGGTGTTTGCGATTTGGATGGCTCCGAGTTATATCAGCGCGATGACGACAAGGTTGAAACTGTGAAGCGTCGTATTCATGTCTATAGAAAACAAACGGCTCCGCTCATTGAGTACTACCGCGAAGCTGGCAAATTGGTTGAGATCAATGGTGCGCAACCAATTGAAAATGTTACTGTTGTGTTAAAGAAAGCACTGGAAGAGTAGATTAAATAATGAGTTGGGAACGCCAGATACATATCAAAGGCCCGGCTGAGTTGGAACGAATGCGCGAAGCAGGCAAAATCAATGCGACGGTACTGGCGACCGTCAAAGCACTTTTACAACCCGGTGTGACCACGGCCGACCTCAACGCGGCTGCTGAGGACGTGCTGCGGGAACACGGATGTATATCGCCGTTCAAGGGATATGGTTATCCACCATTCCCGGCTTCGATCACGGTCAGTATCAATCAAGAACTGGTGCATGGCATCCCGAGTAAGAAACGTAAGCTCAAGGTTGGTGACATCGTCTCAGTTGATTGTGGAACCACGTTCAATGGTTTCGTGGGCGACTCAGCTTTTACAGCCGGGGTAGGGGAGATATCTCCACAGGCCCAGGAACTGCTTGAAGTGACCGAAGACGCCTTGCAGGCTGCCATCGATAAGATGCGACCGGGCAATCGTACTGGAGATGTGTCAGCGGCGATACAACAAGTTGTCGAAAACCGTGGTTTTCACGTGACGCGCGAATATACAGGCCACGGTGTCGGACGGCAGATGCATGAAGGTCCGCAGGTACCCAACTATGGGGTCCCTGGACGCGGTCTGCCTCTTCGCCCGGGAATGACCATCGCGCTCGAACCGATGGTTTTGGTAGGTACCTCTGCCACGCGCGTTTTATCTGACCAGTGGACTGTTGTCTCTGCAGACGGGTCGTTGACTGCACACTTTGAACATAGTGTAGCAATCACCGAAGGCGATCCTCTCGTCCTGACTGTCCTGTAACGCCGGAAGCAGCTTCATTTTGTGCTGGACGGATAAAAAATGAAAGAGTATAATAAAACCTTTGGCTGTGCAGTACAGCCTTGGAACTAGCAAGGAGATTTGAAATCATGAAAGTCTCACCATCCATTCGAAGACGCTGCGCCAAGTGCAAAATTGTACGGCGCAAAGGCAGATTGTATGTTATCTGCGAGAATCCTAAGCATAAACAGCGACAAGGATAGTTGAACTATGGCGAGAATTGAAGGCGTTGACCTGCCCCGCAATAAGCGGGTTGAAATTGGCCTGACCTATCTTTATGGGATCGGGCCTGCTCGTGCACGTCAGATATTGGCGGAAACCGATGTAGATCCTGACATACGTGTCAAGGATTTGACAGAGGCAGATGCCGCTGCGTTGCGCGAATTTATATCGAAGAATTATGTCGTTGAAGGTGACCTGCGTCGCTCTGTTCAGATGAACATCAAGCGTCTGATCGAGATCGGTTGCTATCGTGGCCTGCGTCATCGTCGTAACCTGCCAGTGCGCGGTCAGCGGACTCGTACGAATGCCCGCAACCGCAAGGGCCCGAAGAAGACAGTGGCTGGTCGCGGACGTCGCCGCGGTGCAAAGAAATAAAGGTTAGAGAGGCAACATGGCTCAAAGTGTACGTTCTCAGCGCCGCTCCGGTGGCGCCAAAAAAGCGAAGCGCAGCCTGTCATCCGGACAGGTGCACATCTTTGCATCATTCAATAACACCATTGTTACCGTGACCGATCTGCAAGGTAATACTGTGGCTTGGGGAAGTTCGGGGTCCGCTGGTTTTAAGGGGTCTCGAAAGAGTACACCTTTCGCCGCGCGCTTGGCTGCCGAACAGGCAATTAAAGCTGCTCAAAGCCTCGGTATTCAAGAAGTGGATATCTTCGTCAAAGGCCCTGGCCCGGGTCGTGAAAATGCCATCCGTGCAGTACAGGCCGCTGGGATGAAGGTGCGCTCGATCTCGGATATCACACCGGTACCTCATAATGGATGCCGACCTCCAAAGAAGCGCCGCGTATAAATTAGGTTGAGGTTAGAAAAATATGTCAAAAAGAATTGGACCGGTATGTAAGCTTTGCCGACGTGAAGGTGAAAAGTTATTTCTCAAGGGTGATCGTTGTTTCACCCCAAAGTGCTCATTTGAAAAACGTGATTTTGCTCCCGGGCAACACGGACGAATGGCAAGCCGTGGAGGTGGGCGCAACCGTGGACGTGAGTCCGACTTTGCTCGACAGTTGCGTGCCAAACAGCGCGCGCGCCGTATCTACGGCTTGATGGAGAGGCAATTCCGTCGCTATTATAAGGTTTCTCTCAAGCGTCGCGGCCTGACAGGTTTGAACCTGCTGCAAATTCTGGAATCCCGCCTGGACAATGTTGTTTATCGTCTTGGGTTTGCATCCAGTCGTGCGCAGGCACGTTTATTGGTTACCCATGGTCACTTTACAGTGAACGGCCGTCGAACGGATGTGCCTTCCATGTTGCTCAAAGATGGCGATGAAATTGCGATCCGTGAAGGCTCACAGGCGTTGACCTACTTCAAAGAACTGGATGCGTTTGCGGAATCTCGTACGCCACCTGAATGGTTGAACCGAGATATAAAGAAGATGACTGGTGTTGTTCAGCGTTTGCCTGAGCGTGTTGAAATCGATGGCAGCCTGAATGAACAGCTCATCGTTGAATACTACTCGCGACGCTAGTATAAACTGGGTGCTGACCGCTGCACTACACACGGTCAGCACATGTTCTGCTAATACAGGGAGAGGTGAACCGTGACGGGTATCACGAATATGGTTATGCCAAAAATCGAGCGTGACGCAGAAGCACGCAATTATGGCAAGTTTGTCATCAGTCCGCTTGAACGTGGCTATGGTGTCACGCTTGGGAATGCTCTGCGCCGCATATTACTTTCTTCGCTGGAAGGTGCTGCCGTATCTTCCATCCGAATTGCTGATGTGTTACATGAGTTCAGCGATATTCCCGGTGTGCGCGAAGATGTTATTCAGGTGATGCTGCAAATTAAGCAGTTGCGCATCAAACTGGATGGCGTTGACAGCACGCGCATGCACTTGGAAGTCCGTGGCGAAGGGACTGTCACTGCTGCCGATATTATTACTCCGGCAGAAGTGGAAATCGTCAATCCGGAACTTTATCTGTTTACAGTTGATGATAACAAAACCAAACTTGATCTTGAATTTACGGTCGAGCGCGGGCGTGGTTACTCACCGGCCAATGAACGCGGCGGGCACATGCCTATTGGTGAATTGCCAGTGGACGCAATTTTCAGCCCCGTCAAGCGTGTCAACTGGGAAGTGACTTCGGCTCGTGTGGGTCAAAGCACCAATTACGACAAGCTGGTGCTTGAAATCTGGACAGATGGCACTTATGGCCCAGAACGCGCCCTGAGCGCGGCTGCCAAGATGATGATTGACCACTTGCGTTATATCGCAGGGATCAGTGAAGAGACTCTGGCCGTTCCGGTTGAGCATGAAGTGCCGGGTACTCGCCTGACAAGTGAAGTGGCTGAGACGCCGGTAGAGGCGCTTGACCTTTCGGTGCGCGTCTTCAACTCGCTCAAGCGTACAGGCATCACGACGGTAGGCGATGTGCTGGATCTGCTCGAAAAGGGCGATACGGCTGTCATGTCCATCCGAAACTTTGGTGAAAAGAGTCTGGATGAACTACGTCAGAAGATGATCGAAAAGGGTTATCTCAAAGACGAAGCGGAAGAATCAGCGGAGTAATTTGAAATGCGACATCAAGTAGCAGGTTACAGACTCGGACGCAGCAAAGCCGCTCGCATTGCATTGCGCCGAAACCTTATCAAACAATTTTTTACCCACGAACGTATTCGTACCACGCGTGCCAAAGCATCGGCGATTCGTGGCGAAGCCGAGCGACTCATTACCCTGGCGCGCAATAGCGCCGAAGCTTCTGATTCTGAGAAGGTACATGCCCAGCGCATGGTGGCTTCCCGTTTGGGTGATAATAGCCTGAACAAGCGTCTTTTTGAAGAAATCGCTCCGCGCTTTGCCAACCGTCCAGGCGGTTACACGCGCATGCTCAAGCTGGGACCCCGCATGGGCGATTCGGCAGAGATGGTCATACTTGAGTTGGTGGAAGAATAATTGTAAGTAGCGGTCAGCAATTGACTGACAGCTAAAATGGCACGTTACCAGGTGATCCTTGCCTACGACGGCACTGACTTTATCGGGAGCCAGCGGCAGGCAAAGCCCAGAACGGTGCAGGGCGAACTGGAAAAAGCGCTGCGCAGGTTGGGATGGTCTGGACGTTCGGTCTTACTGGCCGGGCGGACGGACACAGGCGTTCATGCCGCCGGTCAGGTTGCTGCATTTGACCTTGACTGGGGACACACTGACGGAGATCTGCTCCGCGCGTTGAACGCTAATTTGCCGACCGATATGGCTGCCAGAGATGTGCGCGTTGCTGCGCCAAAGTTCCATTCGCGCTTCGATGCCATCTCCCGCCGCTATCGTTACCGTCTGTTTTGCCAGCCGGTACGCAACCCACTGCGAGAGAAGTTCGCATGGCGCGTTTGGCCCGAGATAGATAGTGACTTGTTGAATAAGGTAGCGCAATTGTTCGTCGGTCAGCATGATTTTGCTTCATACGGCACCCCGCCTCGGGCCGGAAGCAGTACCCTACGGACCGTGATGAACGCTTTCTGGCAGGCAAAGGATGACGAATGGCACTTTGAAGTGCAGGCCAATGCCTTTCTGTACCGCATGGTGCGCAGGCTGGTCTTCGTCCAGGTGGCTGTTTCGCAAGGAAAAATTTCAGTGGAGGCTGTGGCTCATTCTTTAGCCGGGCAGGCCGAGGAACCAGAGCGAAGCGAACTGCCCTCAGGATTAGCTCCTGCACACGGGTTGACGCTCGTCGAGGTCACATATCCATCTGAAACCTCTGGTCATATTGAATAAATGAAACGGAGATACGAAAGTGTACAAAACGTACTATCCGAAAGCCGATGAAATCGAACGCAAATGGTTTGTGGTAGATGCCAATGGTGAAAACCTGGGGCGTCTTGCTACCCGGATTGCGGCTGTTTTGCTCGGTAAGCATAAACCTACTTTCACGCCAGGCGTGGAGATGGGTGACTACGTTGTGGTCGTGAACGCTGAACGCGTAACCGTAACTGGTACCAAAACTACCAGCAAAAAGGATTCCAAAGTGTATTATCACCATTCCGGCTATCCGGGTGGTTTGAAATCCGTTACCTTACGCGATCAATTGCGAAAGCACCCCGATCGTGTATTACGCTCTGCAGTTTGGGGCATGTTGCCTCATAATCGTATGGGTCGCTCGCTGCTAAAACGTTTGAAAATCTATGCCGGGCCAGAGCATCCCCACGGGATGCAGAAGCCTGAGCCGTTGGCATAGGAAGGAACGAGGATTATGTCTGTTCAATATTTTGAAGGCATTGGCCGCCGCAAGGCCAGCACTGCGCGTGTGCGCATTATGAGCGGCGAAGGCCGATTCATGGTCAATGATGACAAGGAAGGCGAAGTTTTCTTCCCTCGCCTGGGCGACCTGGAAAATATTCTGGCGCCACTTTCTACAGCCGGTCTAGAACGTGCGAAATATGATATTACCGTGCATGTCAACGGCGGTGGTATCACTGGTCAGACCGATGCTGTGCAGCTTGGTCTTGCTCGTGCTCTGGTCAAGATGAATCCGGATTGGAACTCTGCCATGCGCAAGGGTGGTTTCCTGACACGCGATGCACGCGTCAAGGAACGCAAGAAACCCGGTCTCAAGGGCGCTCGCAAGGCTCCGACCTACACCAAGCGTTAGTTTATACTACTTGCGTTGCGCAACTCGGGTTGCGTAGCAATTCGTTCATACCGCGGAGAGCGCGGAGAACGCAGAGAACCCCATAAAAATCTCTGCGGTCTCTGCGTTCTCCGCAGTTAACTTGAGGAGGTTCTATGCCTGGAATCACTTTGCTTGGTCTTGGACCAGGTAACCCCGATCAACTGACACGTGAAGCCTGGGATGTGCTTTCAGCGGCAGACGAGGTCTGGCTGCGAACGCGCCAGCATCCTACCGTCAATGCCCTGCCGCCTTCGGTGAAATTGCATTCCTTCGATGAACTCTACGAGAATGGTGGGACCTTCGATCAAGTCTATGACTCGATTGTTGAAAAAGTGTTGGAGTTGGGACGCCGCCCGCAGGGGGTTATCTACGCAGTACCAGGACATCCTTTTGTGGCTGAAACCACCTGCCCGAAGATCGCCCGCCTCGCACAGGACGAAGGGCTTGCTACCGTTATCGTAGAAGGTCTCTCGTTCCTGGAACCCACCTTCTCCGCCCTGGGTCTTGACCCATACCCGCATCTGACTCTCTTCGATGCCATGGAACTTTCCATGGTACATGTCCCTGCTTTTCCACCGGATATTCCCGTTTTGGTTGCGCAACTCTACTCACGGCTGGTGGCATCTGAAGTCAAGATGACCTTGGGAGAAACCTATCCCGATGAACATCCGGTACGGCTCGTCCATGCGGCCGGTACTGAAGACGAACTGGTCGAAGATTTGAAACTCTACGAGATCGATCGTTCCGAGCACATCAGTATGCTGACCAGTTTGTACGTTCACCCGCTGGGGGAGGGGACTTCCTTCGAAGCATTCCAGGAAATCGTCGCTCATCTGCGCGCGCCGGATGGCTGTCCCTGGGATCGCGAACAGACACACGAGTCTCTACGAACGCATTTGTTGGAGGAAAGCTACGAAGCTTTAGAGGCGATTGACGCCGGTGATGTGGATGGTATGCGGGAAGAATTTGGCGATTTGCTATTGCAGATTGTTTTACACGCACAGATCGCTAATGAAGAAGGTGAATTTTCAATAAACTCTCTTATTAAAGGTATTCATGACAAAATTGTCCGGCGGCATCCGCATGTATTTGGTGAAGTGAAGTTGGATGGGGTTAAGGGCGTTTTACATAACTGGGAAAAATTGAAGGAGGCTGAGCGCAAGGGAACCGGAAAAAACGAAAGAGGTCTTTTGGATGGTGTTCCCAAATCCTTGCCAGCCTTGACCCAGGCGCAAGAGTATCAGGATCGCGCAGCACGCGTCGGATTTGATTGGCCTGTTGTGGAAGGCGTACTAGAGAAAGTCGTTGAAGAAATTCAGGAGATCAAAGCAGCAATGAACGACGAAGAATTGGCCGAAGAAATCGGCGATTTGTTCTTTGTGCTGGTCAACCTGGCGCGCTGGAAGAAGGTGGATGCTGAGTCCGCGTTACGCGAAACTAACTTGAAATTCAAGAAACGATTTGCTTATGTGGAGCAGGGTGCAAAAAGACAGGGCAGGGAGCTTTCTACCATGTCCCTGGAAGAGATGGATGCGCTCTGGGATGAAGCCAAGGGGAAAAATACGTAACGGTAAATGATATTCAGCACCGAAAACGTTTGATGGCCTCTTCGAACAGGGGTGCCGCCTGCCCGTCTTGCTGGGTATAGGCTTTCCATGCGAAGACGCGCTCACCGCATGTCCAGGCGGCAGCTCCTCCATTGGGGAGCACGCCCGTAGCGGTAGAAGTGATGGGAGTATATAAAACGTTCATATCCCGAATCAGCTTGACGTCCATGTTGCCCACGCTGGTGTCTATACCATCATCAAGGATCAGGTCAAGTAGAAATTTTGGATCGGCGGTCCCGGGTGCGTGCTGCCAGATGATCTCGATAAACAGATTCGCATTGAATGCTGCCATGAGCCCCTGACCGTAACTGCTGGGAGAAGCCGGGTTGCGTTGAGCGCTGACATCGAAGAAGGCGATATCAGGCGGGTGGCCGATACAAAACTGGTATTCGCAGAAAAGCCCGGCCAGTTTCATCGGTGTGGGTGTCGGATAAGATGTCGGTAAGGGGTAAGGTGTATAGGTTGGGATAGCGGCAATTGTTGCAGCGACAGCCTGTCTGATTTGCGCGTTCGGATCAAGGCTTTGCTTTTGAGTGCAAGCGCTTACAAACAAGAGGACAATTGTTAAATATATTATCAGAACCTTAATTTTAGTAGACATACAAACATTATTTCCTATATGATTGAGACCTGGATTGGGTCTAATCGAATTCCACAATATCCTAATCAGGACTTACGCAGCTAAATGAGAATACCCCGAAAATAAGAGGGGGCAGCACACCCCTTATTTTCGGTAACTTTTGCGACCTGCGTAAGTCCTACTAGTGTTATACACCAGAACTGTGACAATTGTACCGGAAGCCAGTACTAGTGAATATTGAATCAGCATCGCCCAGAACGGGTGTTTGACGCCTCTATCTTCCGTTTATTTTCGGTATCTTTTTGCGGATTGCGAAAGTCCTAAAAGTTTAATACTGCGACCGCTTGACAAAAATATCAGGTAATGCTATATTAACCCTACCCCCCTGGGGGGGGTAGGAGAAACGAATGGAAACCACAGATACCTTGCGCCGATTGAAAACTATTGAAGGCCATTTGCGTGGCGTTATCAGGATGGTTGAAGAGGATGCCTATTGTATTGATATCATCCGACAGATCCAGGCTGTGGAAGGCGGGCTAAACAAAGTTAGCACCAGAATACTGGGAGATCATCTCAATTCATGCGTTATTACTGCCGTACAAGGCGATAGCCAGTCGGAGCGTGAACGCGTACTAAAGGAAATTACCGAGGTCTTCGATATGTCGACCAAGGTTTAGATTCAAACACCATATTAAGGAGAATAACCATGACAACTATAAAATATTCTGTTCCCAACATATCCTGCGGACATTGCGTCCACACCATTCAGATGGAAGTATCTGAGGTCGAAGGGGTGCAGTCCGTGAATGCAGATCAGGAATCCCAGGCTGTCGAAATCACTTTTGACGACCCGGCTACTGAAGATGGCATCAAGGCTCTGCTGGCCGAGATCAATTATCCTGTTGCCGGATTGGCCGTGTAAGCGCTTTCTGAGATTGAAATTTGTGTCTTACTGAGTACGCATTGCGCTGGCCGTAATGCGTATTTCGTAGAACGCAAAATAGACTAAACGAGGATTCTGAATGTCTGATACGAAACAACTGACTTTGCCGGTTACCGGAATGACCTGTGCAAACTGCGTTGCAACCGTGGAACGCAGTTTGAAAAAACAGGCTGGGGTCGGTTCCGCTGTTGTGAATCTGTCGTCGGAACGTGCCACAGTTGAATTTGATCCCAGTTTGGTGAAAGCCACCGACCTGATCAGCCGTGTAGAACGTGCCGGCTATGGCATTGCTACGGGTGAAGCTGAACTTGTCATCCGCCGTCTGGCTGATGATAACGATGCTCGCCGCTTGGAAAAAGCTTTGCTGGAATTAGAAGGTGTGTTGGAGGCACAGGTTAGCTTTACGACTGAGAAAGCACGCGTGCGTTACATCCCCACAGTGGTGACGCAGGCTGAGATACGGCGCGCAGTTACCGGGTCCGGGTTTGAAGCGCTGGAAATCGGCGGTGAAGCTGAGGATGCGGAAGCTAAAGCGCGCGAGCGTGAGATCGCCGAGCAGAAACGTCTGCTGATTATCGGTCTGATTTTCAGCCTGCCGTTGTTTCTGTTCTCAATGGGTTTGGATTTCGGCATCCTGCCAATGGCGTGGATGGAGGCAGCCTGGCCTAAGTGGCTGATGTTCGTGCTGGCGACACCGGTACAATTTTACGTAGGCTGGCATTATTACGTGGGCGCATTCAAGGCGCTGCGTAATGGTTCGGCCAACATGGATGTGTTGATCGCGATGGGCTCTTCGGTGGCCTATCTTTATTCCATCGCGGTGATGCTGGCCTTCATCTCTGGTCATGTTTACTTCGAAACAGCGGCGGTCATCATCACTCTCATCCGTCTGGGAAAGTTCCTGGAGGCGCGAGCCAAGGGACGAACCAGCGAGGCCATCAAGAAATTAATGGGGCTGCGTGCCAAGACCGCGCGCGTCGTTCGTTCTGGACTTGAAACTGAAGTGCCCGTGGACGGAGTGATCGTAGGCGACGTGGTTCTTGTGCGCCCTGGCGATAAAATCCCGGTGGATGGTGTGGTGATCGAAGGCCGCTCCGCGGTGGACGAATCCATGCTGACAGGTGAGTCCCTGCCGGTTGAGAAAAGTCCTGGCGAGCCCGTAATAGGCGCAACGATCAACAAGCAAGGTTCATTCAAATTTGAAGCCACAAAAGTTGGCAGGGAAACGGCGCTGGCGCAAATCGTCCGCTTGGTGGAAGAAGCGCAGGGTAGCAAGGCGCCCATCCAGAAGCTGGCGGATCAGGTATCAGCGATATTTGTCCCGGTTGTGCTGGCGATTGCGGCCGTCACCTTCCTGGCATGGTATTTCGTCGT
>JBAVJG010000562.1:0-20627 GCA_049687655.1 Anaerolineales bacterium
AGTTAACAATTCATCCGCGCCAGCAAAAGATGTTAGTTGGAATGGAGAAAATATATCATCAGAAGATGCCGTCGCAACCAATATTTTCCTGTATACATTCGAAAGCTGGACAGTATCCGTTGTGTCGCCCTCGGTGACGCCGGAGAACAAGGTATTTACTGTCGTTGTGCTCAACAAGGACAAAGATTTCAAATGGGCAGGTCTGGTAGATGCTTTTGGGAGAATAAAGGAGATGGGTCAGTTGCAGCCTACGCCAATGCCGCCGACCGCTACACCAACTCCTACTGACACGCCGCAACCGACTGCTACGCCTGTCGCATCAGCTACACCTGTTGCTAAAGCCTGTAATGACGCCACTTTCATAGAAGATGTGACAATTCCGGACGGATCAGCATTCACGCCGGGCACACAATTTCTGAAAGTCTGGCGTTTGCGAAACGTTGGCTCCTGCACCTGGACAACCGATTACGCGCTTGTCTTTGTTGGTGGCAACCGTTTAGGCGCGCAAAGGGCCGTGTCACTATCTGACACTGTTCAACCTGGTGCGTCAATCAATCTGGGTGTCAATATGGTTGCACCGAGCGTACCCGGCAACTATCGAGGGTTTTGGATGCTTCGCAACGAAAATGGAGAACTTTTTGGGATTGGTGATGACGCCGATGATAGCTTCTGGATCAGTATTGAAGTTGTTGGCAACGCGAGCAACTACAAATACGACTTTGCCCTGGATTATTGTGCTGCTATCTGGCGCAGCGCAACCCATCGACTATCCTGCAGCGACTCGTCCACTCCACAGAACGGAAGTGTACAATTCCTGGTTTCACCGAATTTCGAGAACCGCCATGAAAATGAACCAACCATCTGGGTGCATCCCAATGAAGCCAGCAACGGCTGGATCGAAGGCAGTTATCCAGCCATCACTGTAGAATCCGGTGACCGGTTCAAAGCCTGGGTGGGGTGCCTGGCAGGGAATGAACAATGCGATGTTACGTACTATCTTGCCTATGTTGGTGAAGACAATCACATTTACACTTTGAGGAGTTGGCACGAGGTATACGACAACAAGGTGACTACCATCGATATGGACCTAAGCAGCCTGGCAGGGCAAACCGTCCAATTCATACTGGGTATGAAAACAAACACCCTCAATTTTGACGAGGCACAGGGGTTTTGGTTCGTTCCCCGTATCGAAAGTTAAAAAGATAAGACTTACTCAATAGCATTGCAGAAGCCAGAAAGTAGGGAGACGAGTGCAACTCTCCCCTACTTTCGGCGCCTTTTACGAACTGCGTAAGTCCTGAGAAATCTAAACTGAAAGGAGCTTATTATGAATCTGAACATTATCGTTATTTTGACAGTTGTGATCCTGCTGGTCATAGGCGCAGTTCTTGCGTATGTTTTCTATTTCCGTCAACGCACCAGGCGTCTAAAAGATGATTTCGGTCGGGAATATGATCGTACGGTTGGAGAGGTTGGCAACCGTAAGAAAGCGGAGGAGAGGCTTGAAGACCGCCAGGAGCGGATTGAATCCGTTCAGATCCGGGAACTTCACTCAGATGAACGGGAGCAATTCCTGGAGAAATGGAAGGTGCTCCAGACGAACTTTGTGGATAACCCGAGAAGTGAGGTCAAAGAAGCTGACCGCCTGATTACAGAGATCATGTTGGCTCGCGGGTATCCAATGGCACAGTTTGACCAACGGGCAGAGAATCTTTCGGTGAATCATCCTGAAATTGTTTCCCAATATCGGGAGGCACATTCCATTGCCGATAAAAATCGGCAATCAGAAGCAAGCACGGAAGAACTGAGGCAAGCAATGCTTAAGTACCGGTTGCTGATCAATACGCTTCTGGATATACAAACGAGCGAAGAAACCGAACCAAAGAGAACCGTATCACAGTAATTTGGCTACCAGGAACCAATATGAGTAAAGAATCGGTATGTGGCTTGCACGACAATTTGGGCTTTCTCCAATCCATCCTGTATCCATTCATAGAGAAACATTCCTTACAAGACTTACGCAAAAATACAGAGGAAGCCCGAAAATAAGGGAGGGGGCGTAAGTCCTACCTCACTGTGTGGAGTGTTATTTGTTCGGCCCCGTTAACGGCAATCTTGGGATTGTTATTCAGGAGACGCCGAATACTGTAAAAACTGATCATAGAGAATATGTATCCAATTGTATATCCGATTTATATGCATTGATGCATACTCATTTCAACAACTTTATGCTATTTTATAAATACTGATTGTGAGTCCTTCACATGAAGAAAGCATCACAGGCAAGATTACAAGGAGGTGAAAGCTAATGGCAAAAAGAACAAAAACCGGATTTTTTGCATTCCTGTTGGGTGGAACGATTGGTGCAGTTATTGGTTTGCTCTATGCGCCCCAATCAGGTGAAGAAACCCGTAAAGTCTTAACTGACAAAGGACAGGATTTAACGAACGAGGCAGTAACGTCCATTAAGGAAGCACAGAATACCGCTTTGACAACGATTCAGGAAGCCCAGACACGATTGGAATCCTTGAATCAAGAGACAAAAGAACGTCTTACAAAGCTTCAAGAAATTGCAAAACACACAATGCAAGAACAAAAGGAAAGCCTGGTAAAAGGTTATTCGAATGCGAAAGAAGTCGTAACTGAATAACTGGATAAACCTGGTCTTCTAAAAGTTCACCGGGGGTAAACTTGTAACAGGAGGTTTGAATGATAAAGCTAATGAATGATGCCGAAGTGTTCTCCTCGAAAGGTGAGAAAATTGGATCACTTGACCGCGTCATTCTAGATCCGGAAACCAAGAAAGTCTCCCACATCGTAGTGACAAAAGGGATCTTGTTTTCGACCAGTAAAGTGATTCCGATCTCATACGTTAACCTTGATGGAAAACGGATTACTTTAGCTAAGAACGCGATGGAATTGGAAGATTTGCCAGATTATAACGAATCATCGTATATCAGTATGGAGCAGGCAGATGATTCGGAGCATAACGCCGAGAGCGTATATTTTTACCCGCCTCAAAATATCGCCTGGTGGACATCTGGCGGCCGTATATGGTATCCAAAATCCCGCTATGTACTCAAAACCGAAAAAATCCTTCCTGAGGGTATGCTCGCTCTTGAAGAGGGAGCTGATGTGGTCGGTAAGGATGGAGAAGATATCGGTAACATAGAAGAAGTAATTGTCGAGACCGAAGAAAACCGCGCTACTCATATCCTTGTCAGCAGAGGGCTGCTTTCGGAACAGTACAAATTAATCCCTACTCTCTGGATCAAGGATGTAACGGAAGAAAAAGTCTACCTGTCAATCAGTTCCAATTTGTTCGAGCGCTTGCCAGAGCATGAACCTGTACACTGATGTGCAACGTCTGATTATCACCTTACAAAAGATAGTTTACAAAAAAACCGCTTTCATCTATTAGAAGATGAAAGCGGTTCATTTTTTGGACCTCAACCTGCTTCAGAATCGACAGACAGGTCTGTGCCCACAAATGTTCTACCTTACGCTGAAAAGCTGAACCAAAATAACCTATTCAATATCAAATAGGACTTACGCAATTCGCAAAAGGTTACCGAAAAAGGGGTTCTCTCATTTAGCTGCGTAAGTCCTGAGTATTTGTACTCGCCGGTTCCAGACGAGTGCGGTCTCGTTCTTGCAGTTTATCCGCACCGTCGAGGGGTTCGTTGTCTTCGTAAGTGTCCTCGGCAGGCGTTTCTACTCCCCGGTATCACGCATCGACCGGTATTCTGTCGTTCTCGTGTATCGTTCGTTATTTTCCTTCTTTTATTCTGCTTATACGAGACTCTCTTCCTCTATCAAACTCTCCATCACCGGGATGGCCTGGTTTCCAATGTCCACCATGATGCCCCCGTAATACAATCTGCGTGTCCAATCGAGCAAGGCTTCAGTAAGCAGGCGGACGTAATCACGGGAATCCTCGTCAACCAGCCTTCCTTCGGCATCAAACTTTTCTGCTGCGTTGGCAACCAGCACGCCCGGCTTGTTAAGCGGCAGCATATTAGTGAACACGCATACCTGTCGGAAATGCATTTGCGCCCGCATCGTTCCGGATGTGCCACTGGATGCGCCCATAATGCCAACGGGTTTTCCATCTAGCGGTGATTCTTTGGGTGGGCGTGAAGCCCAATCGATAGCGTTCTTCAGGACGCCACTCATCGAGTGGTTGTATTCCGGTATCGCAAAGAGCAGTGCATCTGCTTGGCTTATCTCATGTTTTAACTTCTCTACCGTTTCAGGTTCGCCCTGTTGGCGAACGTCCTCATTGTAGGCAGGAATCAAGCTCAAAGTTTGGTTGTCGAAGATATGGATGTCCATACCTTCAGGTGCAAGTTCTCGGGCGGCGCGCAGCAGGGCGCGGTTATAAGAGCCTTTTCTCAGGCTGCCTGCGATCCCCAGAACTTGGATTTTTCCTGTCGTCGGGTTGTGTCTCATATTTCTCCTTTCCGGGACCGGCGCATTGGGCAGGGGCGGTTGCCGCAGCACGGATCATGCCAACTGTACGGGAGCCGGTTTGAGCCCCGTGCGAAGCGTGATCTTCGTCTGTAGCAACGACTTGAAAATACCCGCGCAAGTCATCTTGTTCCCCCCAACTTTCCCTCCATCTTAAAGATAACATAAAGCACAGTTTATGTTGATGTATCGTGATACACGCAAAGGTTACAAGTTTGGATACACTTTGGCGGAAGACTAATCTTCGCCGAGCGGGATGATCAGCAGGCTGGCCCGGATCTGGTGCCGCAGGTTGTTGATAACTGTGCCGTGGAGCAGGTCGGAAACGCCTGCATGCCCGTGGCTCCCGAGGATGACCATATCGACTTGTAGTTCGTTAATCATACGAGTCAGCTCAGAGACCGGATCGCCTGTGCCGAGTTGAACGTCTGTTTCGAAGCCGGCTGCCTGCATGTACCCGGCCAGAGTTTCCAGATAGGCCCGGTCAGATTGGATTTCGTAGTCTTCGCCTTCTGCGCCCAGCGCCCGTGCCACAGGGCTCTCCACCACATGCAAGAGCACAAGGCGCGTTTCACCCTCGTGCAGGAAACGCAAACTCTCGTTGAGCAGTCTTTCGTCTTTGCCAGAAAAATCAAGCGCTATGGCAATGCGCCGGTAAGGCTCCGGCATAGCAACCCGTTCGGAAGTTGTAGCAGGTTCACGGTGAACGCCAGCGCGGCGGGGCCAGGAAATGCTCGGCAGAATCCGTCCCAACCAGGGATGCAGGGAGACATAAACCAGCAATAGCCCTAGAGCGACAGTCAACGGGACAACTGTCATTTCCAGCAGCCGCCAAGCTTTGCTTCCCGCTGCTCCCAGCCAGACCGCGATCTGGTCCCAGATGAGCTTGATGTTGAGGGCAACGATCACGCCCGCCACCAGCCAGGCCAATCCTTGCAGCCAGGGTTTGATACTGAATTTGCCCATGCGACGATTATCAGCCACTGCATGGATCAGGGGAATAATGGCAAACGGCAATTGGAGCGAAAGGATCACCTGACTGAGCACCAACATGGCGCCAGTGGAATTTTCACCATAATAGGCAATGACGGCTACAGCCGGGATGACCGCCAGCAAACGGGTGATCAGGCGGCGCAGCCAGGGGCGGATGCGCAGGTTGAGATATCCCTCCATGACAATCTGCCCGGCGAGCGTGCCGGTAATCGTTGAGCTTTGTCCCGAAGCCAGCAGGGCGATGGCAAAAGCAATTGGAGCAATGGATGCGCCTAAGATGGGTTCCAACAGTTTGTGTGCATCCTGAATTTCGGCCACCTGGAAGTAGCCGTGACGATAAAAGACTGAGGCTGCCATCACCAGGATGGCGGCATTGACAAAGAAGGCCAGGTTCAGTGAGACACCTGTGTCGATATTATTCCAGCGAATGGTGTCTTTGATCTCGGCATGCTGGCGGCCAACCTTGCGGGTTTGCACCAGGGATGAATGCAGGTACAGGTTATGCGGCATGACGGTCGCACCCAGGATGCCGATTGAGATGTACAGAGCAGTTGCATCCGGAAGCGAAGTTACAAAACCGCGCACAAGGCCGCCCCAATCGGGCTGCCCCAAAATGATCTCGATCAGGAATGCCACGCCGATGGTTCCGACCAGTGCAACCATTACGCTCTCAAGTTTGCGGATACCGATGTGTGAAAGCAGCAGAAGAAGCAGCGTATCGAGCGCGGTTAGCATGACGCCATAAATCAGTGGCAGGCCGAACAGCAGTTGCAGAGCGATAGCCGAACCGAGCACCTCGGCCAGGTCCGTAGCCGTGATGGCGATCTCTGCCAGAATGTAGAGCGGGATGTTGACCGCGGGTGGATATTCTTCATGGCAGACCTGCGCCAAATCCCGACGGCTGACGATTCCCAGGCGGGCGGCCAGGCTCTGCAGCAGGATGGCCATCAGGTTCGACATCAACAGCACCCAAATCAGAGCATAGTTATAACGGCTGCCCCCGGCGATGTCTGTTGCCCAGTTGCCGGGGTCCATGTAAAACCGACCGCGGCCATCAGGGCCGGGCCGGTAATTGCCAGCCAGCGCCGCCACCAGGGTCCGCGCGAAGGGACGACCACGCTCTCGTGAACTTCTGACAGGGAGCGGTTTTCGTGTTTTTTAGATGACTTTTTCTTCATGTGCCTTCTTCAATTCACGAGCGATCTATTTGACTCTTGCAAGAAATTCATTTGCACCAGGAGTTACGCAGTTTGCAAAAGATGAATTTATGTTAGATGTATCCAAATTTATGCCTTTGATGTGTACATCGATATATAGCTCTACTACCGCCTGTGTGCTATCTTCAAAGTGATAGATTTCAGCATTGTATTGTAGCAAAAAATTGTCTGGAAAAATAAGAGGAGCATGACTAATCACAAATTGGTTCAGATCGACGATTACAAAAAATATGTTGATACACATATCATTGAGCGCATCAAAGAAAAGGCTCGTGAACTGCAACCCCTGCACATAACGCATGTAAATTCCACGTATTATGGCGGCGGTGTGGCTGAATTGCTGGGTTCTCTCACGCTACTTATGAACTCGGTCGGCCTCAAAACCGGCTGGCGAGTTATCCAGGGCAGTCCCGACTATTTCAGCGTGACCAAGAAATTCCATAACGCCATTCAAGGGGATAAAATCAATTTGACCGATCTTAAAAAAGACATTTATGAGAATGTTGTGTACGAGAATGTCGTCCGCAACCATCTGGATCATGATCGCGTCATCATCCATGACCCACAGCCGCTCCCGATGATCGAGCATTATCGAAAATATGGGCCCTGGATCTGGCACTGTCACATCGATCCCACCAACCGCGATGATGAGCTCTGGCATTATCTGCGCAAGTTCGTTGAAGGTTATGATGCGGTTGTTTTCAGCTTGAGTGAATACAAACAAGAATTGGATACACCGCAGGTGTTTTTTACACCAGCCCTGGATCCATTCAACATAAAAAACCGAAATATGGATCGAAAGCAAATTCAAGAACGCTTGGAGCATTACGATATTCCAACAGATGTACCGATCGTTACGCAGATTTCCCGCTTTGATACATGGAAGGACCCCGAGGGGGTAATTAAGGCCTTCAAGCTGGCACGCCAGAATGTTGATGCCACACTGGTACTGCTCGGGAACGTTGCCACCGATGACCCGGAAGGCGAAAAAGTATATCACTCCCTTCTGGATGAGCGCGAAGAACGCATCATTATCCTTTCGAAAGAAGATACGGCGCTGGTCAATGCTTTGCAGCGTCATGCGGCGGTTGTACTCCAAAAGTCAATCCGCGAAGGTTTTGGTCTTACCGTCACAGAAGCCATGTGGAAAGGAACGCCGGTGATTGGCGGGAACGTGGGTGGTATCAAACGCCAGATTAAAGATGGAGAAAATGGTTTCCTGGTTTCATCGGTCGATGAAGCCGCCGAACGTATCGTCCAGTTGCTAGAGAATAAAGACCTTAGAACAAATATGGGGGAAAAGGCCAGTGAAAGTGTGCGCGAAAACTTTTTGATGACTGGGCTTCTGGAAAACTACCTGGATTTATTAAGTTCGTTCGAAAGTAATTATCGGTATTTAGGCTGAGAAAATATAACTTATGAAAGGAACATGAACAAATGAAACAACGAATCGCAATTAACGGATTTGGACGCATTGGACGCCTGGTCCTCCGTCAAATTATGGAAAGCGGCAACGGCCTGGAAGTGGTCGCAATTAATGATATTGCCCCGTTAGAAAACCTGGCCTATCTACTCAAATACGACTCTGTCCACAACGAACCCAAAGAGTCGATCAAAGCGGAGGAAAATACATTGAATTGGGGAGCGAAGCGAATCCGTTTCCTCAGCGAACGGGACCCGGAGAAGTTACCCTGGGAAGAAATGGAAGTGGATCTCGCGATTGAGGCCAGCGGATTGTTTACAAAACGCGAAGACGCCTCCAAGCATCTCAAAGCCGGTGCGGGACGCGTACTGGTAACTGCTCCCGCTAAAGGGGCCGACATCACCATCTGCATGGGCGTAAATGATGAAAAGTATCAGCCTGCGGAACATAAGATCGTTTCGAATGCATCCTGCACCACAAATTGTCTGGCTCCGGTTGCGAAAGTACTGGACGACAACTTCGGCATCAAAACCGGTTTTCTGACCACGGTGCATGCTTATACAAGTTCGCAAGCGCTTGTGGATTCCCCGAATAAAAAGATGCGCCGCGGACGTTCAGCGGCAGCCTCGATTGTGCCGACAACCACCGGGGCCGCCATTGCCACCACCAAGGTACTACCCCAGCTTGAAGGCAAAATGGACGGCCTGGCGATGCGCGTTCCTGTAGTGGACGGGTCCATCATCGACTTTGTCGCCGAGACGGAAAAACCGGTCACGGTCGAGAAAGTCAACCAGGCCTTCCGTGATGCAGGGAATGGAAAAGGGATGAAAGGCATCCTCGGTGTCACCAACGAGGAATTGGTTTCTGCCGACATTATTGATAGCACCTATTCCGCGCTGGTAGATGCCCAATCCACCATGACTCTGGGAGACCATACCGTCAAGGTGTTGGCCTGGTACGATAATGAGTGGGGCTATTCCCGGCGGGTCGCTGATCTGGCTTTACGCATGAGCCAATAAAAGTGGCGTATTGTTATAGGAGTTACGCAGTTGAATGGAAGTAGCCCGCACCCCTTGTTTTCGGTAACTTTTTACGAACTGCGTAAGTTCTATGTTAAAAAATTGAAGGGAGAAGGAAAAACATGGCTACTGTAAAAGAAAATAACGAGTTGCAGGTGGAGCAATTGCGCCGCTTCTGTGATCCAAAAATATTTGATTTTAATAGCACAGCAGAATTGTCGGTTCTGGAAAAAATTATCGGACAGGAACGCGCCGTCCGCGCCACATCATTTGGAATCGACATTGACAGTCCAGGGTACCACATGTTCGCGCTTGGCCCGACCGGTACCGGGAAGTCTTCCATGATCAACGACCTGCTCAATCGTAAGAGCGTAGACCAGCCTGTACCGGATGACTGGTGTTATGTCAACAACTTTGAAGATAACGACAAGCCACGTACGCTGCGCCTGCCTGCCGGTAAAGGTTGCAAATTTCAGGAAGATGTAGACCGTTTGGTTGAAGATTTGAACAAAGAGATTCCCAGCGCATTCGAGACCAAAGATTATGAGAAAGAACAGGAAAAAATAGAGGCGAAGTTTCAGGAAAGACGCCAGGCCCTTTTCAAGGAGCTTGAGGAAGAAGCTGACTCCAGGGAATTCACCTTGTTACAAACTCCACGCGGAATTGTCATTGCGCCCGTTGTGGATGGCGATGTTCTCACCCAGGATGATTTCGTTAAACTTGACAAAGATAAACGTGAAGAAGTTGAAAAGCGTCAGAATGAGTTACAGGCGGAGATGCGCGATACTATCCACCGCATCCAGGATTTGCAGGAGGAAGCCAAGGAGGAGGTCCGCAAACTGGACCAGGAAGTCGTTGGATACGCTGTCGAGCACCTGATAGACAAGCTCACCAAAAAATACGCCGACCTGGATGCCGTTACTGATTTTCTGCAAGAGGTGCGAGCCGATCTTCTAAAAAATATAGATGCTTACAAGAAAGCCAAGGAAAGAGAAGAAGCAAAGCAGCAACTCCCGGTCTCAATGGGACGTTCCGGCGGTAGGCCCAACTTCGACCGCTACCGGGTCAACCTGTTGGTCGATAACTGCGACACGCAGGGCGCTCCGGTAATTATTGAAAGCAACCCCACCTATCCCAATTTGATGGGGCGGATCGAACATCAAGCCCGTTTCGGTGCGCTGGTCACCAATTTCCAGATGATCAAAAGTGGCGCTTTGCACCGCGCCAACGGTGGCTATCTGATTGTAGAAGCGCGCGACCTGCTGACCAAACCGATGGCCTGGGAAGGGCTCAAGCGCGCCCTGAAGGATCACGAAATCCGCATCGAATCGATGTACGAATCGCTGGGCGCCATTTCGACGCGCAGCCTGGACGCCGAGCCGATCCCGCTTGAGACCAAAGTGATTGTGATTGGCGATCCGATGATCTATTACCTGCTCTACAGCATGGATCAGGATTTCCGTGAACTCTTCAAGGTCAAAGTTGATTTCTCAGTCCAAATGGAGTGGACGGACGATGCGCTTCAGCAATATGCCCACTTCATTGGAACCGTTTGCAAGAAAGAGGAGTTGCTGGATTTTGAGCCATCTGGCGTGGCAAAAATTGTCGAGGAAAGCGCTCGTATGGTTGGTCACCAGAAAAAATTGGCAACCAAATTTGGAGACATTGTGGATCTGATACGCCAGGCGAGTTACTGGGCAGGTAAAAATGGTCACAATCTGGTGCAAGGCGAAGACGTCCGCCAGGCAGTGGAGGAACAGATCTATCGTTCGAACCAACTGGAAGAACGCCTGGGTGAAATGATCGAAGAAGGCATCATCCTGATCGACACAGATGAAGAAACGGTCGGGCAGGTGAACGGACTCTCGGTCCTACCGCTGGGTGACTACTCGTTCGGGAAACCCTCCCGCATCACAGCCCGCACGCACGTCGGTAAGGCGGGCGTGGTCAACATCGACCGCGAGATCGAGTTAGGCGGACGCATCCACAACAAAGGCGTCATGATCCTGACTGGTTATCTAGGCGGGAAATATGGGCAGAACCTGCCGATGGCATTTTCCGCCAGTATCACCTTCGAACAGCTTTATGACGAAGTCGACGGGGACAGCGCCTCATCCGCTGAACTATATACACTGCTCTCCAGCCTGTCAGGCTACCCGCTGCGACAGGATCTGGCTGTGACCGGCTCCGTCAACCAGCGCGGACAGGTCCAGGCGATTGGCGGCGTGAATGAGAAAATCGAAGGCTTCTTCAAGGTCTGCAAAATGAAGGGACTGACCGGCGAGCAGGGTGTCGTGATCCCGAAGAGCAACGTGGAGCATCTCATGTTGCGCGACGAAGTTGTCGAAGCGGTTAGAGAAGGGGAGTTCCACATTTATCCGGTATCTACTATCGATGAAGGTATCGAGCTGTTAACCGGCGTGCAGGCCGGGGCGCAGGATGATACGGGTAAATATCCGGATGAAACGGTCAATTTTGCAGTCCAGTCCAGGCTTAAGGAATTGGCTGAAAAGGTCAAATCCTTCTCATTTTCCACAAATGGTGGAAAAGAATAAGGATACGTCAAACCAATGTTGGATTAAGGAAAGGAAAAATTATGAGCGAAGTACAAGAGCAAGGCCGAGTTCGCATCGCACTCGAGGAAGCCAAACAACTTTATGACCAGGGTGATGTCACTATTTTAGATGTAGTCGATTCAGAGTCCTACAAGGAGCTTTCTTACAAAATCAAGGGCGCGGTCCGCATCAATCCCGAAGACCTTAAAGATGAATATACCCAACTGCCCAAAGAACAGCTTGTCCTGGCCTATTGAACCTGACCAAATGCTGAAACGAGCGTCCGTGTGGCGTTCTTCCTGAGAGAGCACGGTTATAAGGCCAATGCAATTCGAGGCGGCCTGGAAGCCTGGAAAGAGGCAGAATATCCCTTGGAAGAAAAGGATGAATGAAATGACAACCTGGATTCTGACATGTCCGAATTGTGGAAACAACAATGAAATTCCGAAGCAGGTGGTGGTTGTCAGATGCGGAATTGTGCATTGTCATTGTGCCTGCAAAAATTGCCGGCATGAATTTGACGGCCAACAAGATTACTGGCAATGGCTCGGCCTGACAGAGGAGCCGCCCGCCGAACTTAATTCGGATATTGTATAGAGAAGATGAACTGACACGCATCTTGCCCGCTCATCCATTCGGTTGAGGTTACCGTAAGCCACCTGGGATGAAGTGAGCAGATTGTATCCATAATTGTATCCTGCCAATGTATACAGGCACATTTCATTGTCTGTATACTTATGTTAACGTTAATAAAGAGGCAAAACAATAGAGTGCTGCGAAAATATTTTAGTTGCAACCCTGAATTATGAAGGTAAATTTGCTAAATATAAATCCAGGGAAAGTTGTAAGAAGCAGCAATTTATATTAGTACGAAATTCATGGGGAATTTACATGTAGAAAGGAGCAAGTTCATGACTAAAAAAAAGCTGCATAAATTAACCGAACTCGGTCAATCGATCTGGCTGGATTACATCCGCCGCTCGTTGATCGAATCGGGTGACCTGGCGCTTTACGTCCAGAAAGGGCTGCGAGGCATGACCTCCAACCCGGCTATTTTCAATAAAGCCATCGCTGAAACTGACGAATATGACGACCAGATCCAATCTCTGGCATTGGAAGGCAAATCGGCGCAGGAGATTTACGAAGAACTGGCAATCGAAGATATTCGCAACGCCGCAGACATCCTGCGTCCTGTCTTCGATGAATCCAAAGGCGCTGACGGGTACATCAGTTTGGAAGTCAACCCGCATCTTGCGCATGAAAAACAGGCCACCATCGATGAGGCCCAACGCCTGTTCGAAACTGTGAACAGGCCCAACTTGATGATCAAGGTGCCCGCTACTGCAGAAGGACTGCTGGCAATCCAGGAACTTACTGAATCAGGCATCAATGTCAACGTCACCCTGATGTTTTCCATGGCGCAATACGACATGGTGGCCGAAGCTTATATCTCAGCCCTGGAGAAACGCGCTGCCAAGGTCTACGATTTGCACCACATCGCCTCGGTGGCCTCCTTCTTCGTCAGCCGCATTGACGTCAAGGTTGACAAAATGCTGGACGATCTCGGTACGCCCGAAGCCAAAGCGCTCAAGGGCAAGATCGGCATCGCCAACGCCAAGATGGCTTACCAGCACTTCAAAGAGGCGTTCCACGGCAAACGCTGGGACTTCCTGTCAAATAAAGGCGCCCGCCTCCAGCGAGTGCTCTACGGCAGCACCAGCACCAAGAATCCCGATTATTCGGACGTCATGTATGTGGACGGCCTGATTGGTCCCAACACGGTCAACACCATTCCGCCTGAAACGCTGGAAGCCTACCTGGAGCATGGCACGGTTGCCCGAACCCTCGATCAGGACATTGACGAGGCCCGTGCGCAACTGGACCAGTTGGAAAAATCGGGCGTTAACCTTGACGATGTGACGCGCGATCTGCTCGATGAAGGCGTTGAAAAATTCGTCAAACCGTACGACAATTTGATCGAAACAATTGCAGAAAAACAGGCTAATATGATTACGGCCTGACATTTCCTAACGGTGGTTTCCGCGGCCCGTCCTGGCTGACAGGCCAGAGAAACCACTATAAAAATAACACCTATCAGAAAGGATAATAAAAATGACAACCATTCTACGAAAAGCTGGTGCCGTCTGGAACGGCGACTCAAGAAACGGCGACGGCATGATCAGCACCGAGAGCAAGGCGCTCTACGAACAACCCTATACCCATAAAATGCGTTTTGCCCCTGGTGAAACCTCGGGCACAAACCCCGAGGAACTGATCGCCGCAGCCCATGCCGCTTGTTTCAGCATGGCCCTCGCCAGCACACTCAAGAAAAACGAATACGACCCTGAACAGGTCGAGACGACTGCAACCATCACGTTGATGTCTGAGAGTGGAAACAACGAAATAACCGATATGAACCTGCATGTCCGTGCCTTTGTGCCCGGACTCGATAAAAACTCTTTTAATAAAATCATATCGGCAGCTGATGAGCATTGCCCCGTTTCCAATCTTTTGCGGAACGGGCTGGAGATAAAGATCGAAGCTGAGTTGCTTGAAACCGCTCCCACTCCATAAATAAGCAAAATTACCCCCGCCGCCGTAACTCGTAGAGAACTTGCGGCGGCGAGGAACACAAATATGACTTCCAAACGAAATTTCCCTGGTCCAAATCTCGGCTACATCCTGGAACTGTACGACCGGTTCCGGGATGACCCTGATTCTGTGGACGAAGCCTCTCGCAAGCTTTTCCAACGCTGGACGCCAACTCCCCCATCGACAACTGCGCAACAGATATCCCCGGATGTGCTCCCGTTAACGGAGGCTGCCAACCTGGCCCAGGCCATCCGCTCGCGCGGCTACCTGGCCGCGTCCTTGGACCCTCTGGGAAGCGAGCCCCTCGGCGACTCCTCGCTGACTCTGGAATTTCACCATCTGGATGATGATGACCTGCGACAACTTCCAGCCGAAGTTGTCGGTTTGCAGGCTGAAAACGCATTCCAGGCCTTCGAAAAACTGCGCACGATCTACTGCCAGAATATTGGTTTTGATTACGAGCACATCCGCATCCCTGAAGAACGTGAATGGCTTTATCAGGCCGCGGAAAGTGGGCGCTTCCGTGAGCAGATTGATGAAACCAGACTGCTGGAACGCCTGACACAGGTGGAAGCCTTCGAGCTATTCCTGCACCGCTTATATCCCGGCAAAACCCGTTTTTCGATAGAAGGCCTGGATATGCTCGTCCCTATGCTGGATGAGATTGTTGGCACGGCAGCCAGTGGAGACATTTGCGCCGCCCTGATCGGTATGGCCCATCGCGGGCGCTTGAATGTGCTGGCGCATGTGCTTCAAAAACCTTATCCCCAGATTCTGGCAGAATTCAATGACCCGGGTGGTCGCGCCACCACCTGGGACGAACTCGGCTGGACGGGTGACGTGAAGTACCATATGGGCGGTTACAAATCGCCGAAGGAAGGCCAAAAAGCGGACCTGGTCATCCGCATTCCGGCCAACCCCAGCCATCTGGAACTGGTCGATCCGGTCATCCTCGGCATGGCCCGCGCCGCCGACGTAAATGTGGACGATCCTGGCCCTCCAAAGTATTTCGAGGATGCGTCTCTGCCGATCCTCGTTCACGGTGATGCATCCTTCACTGGCCAGGGGATTGTGGCTGAGACGCTCAATCTTTCTCGCTTGCCCGGTTATTCGATCAGTGGCAGTCTGCACATCATCGCTAACAACCAACTGGGCTTTACCGCCACAGATGATGAACTGCGCAGCAGCCAGCACGCCAGTGACCTGGCCAAAGGTTTCGAGATGCCCGTCATCCATGTCAACGCCGATGATCCGCTGGCGTGTATCGAAGCCGCGCGTACGGCCTTTGCATATCGCCAGGAGTTCCACAAGGATTTCGTCATCAACCTGATCGGCTACCGCCGCTACGGTCACAACGAAGGCGATGAGCCGCGCTTCACCCAGCCAGTCATGTACAGGATTATTGATGACCATCCCACGGTCAGGCAGCTTTGGGCCTCCAGGCTGGAGGCGGAAGACAAAGCTGAATCACTCTTGCAGGAACGTCTGAAAGAGTTACAGGAGGTCAACGAAAAGCTGGATGCAGAAGAAGCGCTGGACGAACCGGTCCCGCCCAGGCCTCCGAGCGGTGCAGCGAAAAAAGTCAAGACTGCCGTTCCGCTCAAGCGGCTCAGGGAATTGAACCAGGCGCTCATGCAATTCCCGGATGATTTCAATCTCAGCCCCAAGCTGGGAAAGTCCATCGAAAGGAGGCGCAAACTGCTGGAGGAAAAGGAAGATGCCAGTGTCGATTGGGCTACTGCTGAAGAACTGGCTTTTGCTTCCATATTGCAGGACGGCATTCCCATCCGCATGACAGGTGAGGACAGCATTCGAGGTACGTTCAGCCAGCGCCATGCCATTTTCTATGACGTCGAGAACAACCAAAGCTATGTTCCGCTGCAATCATTTTCCCAGGCGGATGCTTCCTTCGAGATCTTGAACAGCCCTTTGAGTGAGGAGGGGGTGCTCGGGTTTGAAATCGGGTACAACGTGCAGGCGCCCGACAGGTTAGTGCTGTGGGAAGCGCAATACGGCGACTTTGTCAACAATGCCCAGAGCGTTATCGACGAGTTCCTGCTGGCCGGCCGCGCCAAATGGGGATTGACTCCTTCTCTGGTCTTGCTGCTTCCGCACGGCAACGAAGGTATGGGCCCCGACCATTCCAGCGCGCGCATCGAACGTTTTTTGGGCCTGGCCGCCGAGATGAACGCCCGCATCGTCTACCCGTCCACTGCCGCGCAATACTTCCATCTTTTGCGCCGGCAGGCTTTGCTGCTGGAAACCGATCCGCTGCCCCTGGTGGTTTTTACACCTAAAGGATTGCTGCGCCACCGGATGGTAGCTTCCCCCGCGGAAGACCTCGTGAAAGGCGGCTGGCAACCTGTGATCGATGACCCGGATTTGCCTGCCGGACGCGAGGAGGTGGAAAACCTGGTCCTGTGCAGCGGGCGCGTTTACATCGACCTTGTCACCAGCGACCTGCGCGAGCAGAACCCGGACGATGCCCTTGTGAGGGTGGAGCAGCTTTATCCATATCCTAAGGAGGCTTTGGAAAAAGTGGTGGAGGCCTATCCCAACTTGCTGCGGGTGATCTGGGTCCAGGAGGAGCCGTTCAACATGGGTGCCTGGGATTTCCTGCGCCCGCGCCTGCGGCATACGCTGGCCCAATACGGCCTGCCCCTGCATTATGTAGGCCGACCGGAGAGCTCCAGCCCGGCAGAAGGTTCGTCCACTTTGTACCGCGTCAACCAGGCAACGCTGATCGAACAGGCCTTCGAATTCGAAAAACAAACCGAGACGCGCAGCGTGATCAAGGAGAAAGATTGATATGGCAGTTGAAGTCCTAGTCCCTGAAATGGGCGAGTCAGTGCTGGAGGCCACGGTGACCGAATGGCTCAAGAATGAAGGTGATTACGTCAACGTGGGGGATGTGCTCGTGGAATTGGAAACCGACAAGGTCAACCTGGAAGTCGGCGCAAAAAGTGCGGGTACACTGGCGAAGATCAAGGTGCAGGAAGGCGAAGATGTCGAGGTGGGGGATGTGTTGGCTGAGATCGATGAGCAGGCCGAAGGACCGGCGGTTCCTGAGTCACAACCCGAGCCTGAGACCGAAACCGAAACTGCCCAATCCGAACAGAAGGAAGAAGAAAAGCCCAAATCCGGTCGTAGCGATAAACGGCAGGAAGAACGTCAGCCGCAAATCACGCCGGTCGCCTCGCGCCTGGCACAGGAAAAGGGCGTGGACGTCCGCAAGATAAGCGGCTCGGGCAGTGAAGGCCGGGTCACACGGGCGGATGTGGAAGATTTCCTTCGGGAAAAGGAAAAAGCTCAGGAGACTGAGAAGCCGGCCCAGGCTGAGTCTGAAGCGAAAGCAGGAATTTCGGAGGAAGAGATGCCAACTTCACGTCGAGAAGAGCGGCAAAGGATGTCACGCCGTCGTCGTACTATCGCCCAACGTTTGCTGGAAGCGCAACAGACCACTGCCATGCTGACCACATTCAACGAGATCGACATGAGCGCGGTCATAGACTTGCGGGTGCGCCGCAATGAAAATTTCCAGGAGCGACATGGCATCAAGCTGGGCTTTATGTCGTTCTTTGTGAAAGCATCTGTGGGTGCGTTGAAAGTCTTCCCGCGGGTGAATGCCGAAATCCAGGGCGATGAATTCGTGCTGAAGCATTACTATGACATGGGCATCGCCATCGGCGCGGAAGAAGGGCTTGTTGTACCGGTCATCCGCGATGTGGACAGGTTGTCCTTTGCCGAGATCGAGCGGCAAATTAAGGGTCTGGTTAACAAGACCAACGAAGGCAAACTTTCGATTGAAGATTTGCAGGGTGGGACGTTTACGATCACTAATGGTGGTGTGTTCGGCTCGCTGCTCAGCACGCCGATCCTGAACCCGCCCCAGGTCGGGATTCTGGGCATGCATAAGATAGAAGAACGCCCTATCGCGCTGGATGGCGAAGTGGTCATCAGACCGATGATGTATGTGGCGCTCAGCTACGACCATCGCATCGTGGACGGGCGTGAAGCGGTGCAGTTTTTGGTGAAGATCAAGGAATTGGTGGAAGACCCGGAGAGGTTGTTGCTGGAAGGGTAGTTTTGAACCGCAAAGAGCGGGAAGAACGCTAAGAAAAAAATCAAAGCTTCGCGCTCTTTGCGGTCTTAGTGGTTAATTTTCCTGTACCCAATTCGTCAGCCCACCGGCGAGTAACACATCTACCAAATGCGGGGAAAGATTGTGGCTAACCGGGATGGTCAGATTCTCTTTCTTGAACCGTACTTCCAACCCTTCGCTTTCCCTCAGCTGCCGGTGCAGATCTTTCAAAATGATCACATCCTCTGTTCCTATTAAGTCATAAGCGGATGCATCATTGAAGACCAGCGGCAGGATGCCATAATTGACCAGGTTCTTCAGGTGAATTCTGGCGAAACCCTTGGCGATGACCAGACGCAGTCCCAGATAACGAGGCGCCAGGGCGGCATGTTCGCGGCTGGAACCCTGACCATAGTTGTCGCCGCCAATAATGGCATGCCCGCCCAGCGGTTTGAATTCCAGCGCTCGCTCGGTGTAGGTTGGGTCGACAATCTCATAGACAAACTCGCTGATCTTGGGAATGTTGCTGCGATATGGCAGCACGCGCGCGCCTGCGGGCATGATTTCGTCCGTGGAAATGTCGTCACCAACTTTTAATAAAATTGGCAGTTCCAATTTATCGGGCAGCGGCTCCAGTTCGGGCAGGGAATCGATGTTCGGCCCTTTGACCAGTTCCACTGTTTTCGCCTCAGCTTCTGGCAGTGGCGGCACCAGCATCTCCTGGTTGACAATGCGCTCATCAGGCAGTTTTACCTGTGGGTAGGGCATATCCAGTGTGCGTGGATCGGTGATCACGCCTGTCAGCGCTGAAGCGGCGGCCGTTTCGGGGCTGCACAGGTAGACCTGGTCTTCCTTCGTGCCCGAGCGACCGGGAAAGTTGCGCGGCACAGTCCGCAGGCTGATGCGTCCGCTGGCGGGAGCCTGTCCCATACCGATGCAGCCGTTGCAGCCCGCCTGGTGCAGGCGCGCCCCGGCATGGATCAGATGCGTCAACTCGCCTTCCCGCATCAGTTCCTCGAGCAATTGTCTGGAAGTTGGATTGATATCCAGTGAAACCGAATCGGCCACCTGGCGATCCCTGACTATCTCGGCAACCACGGCAAAATCGCGGTAACCGGGGTTTGCAGATGAACCGATGTAGGATTGGTAGATCGACGCGCCCGCGACTTCGCGAACCGGAACAACGTTCCCGGGGCTGCTCGGTTTGGCGATCAACGGCTCGAGAGATGACAAGTCGATTTCCTCGTGCAGATCATACTCCGCGTCCGTATCAGGAACCAGCTCGCTCCAATCCTGACCCCGGCCCTGCTCCCGCATAAACTGGCGGACCGTCTCGTCTGACGGGAAAACCGTGGAGGTGGCGCCCAACTCGGTACCCATGTTGGCGATCACGTGCCGGTCCATTGCAGACAGCGAATCCAACCCGGGGCCATAATACTCGATGATACAGTTGACTCCACCATCCACATCGTGGCGGCGCAGCATTTCCAGGATTACATCTTTGGCACTGACCCAGTCGGGCAGTTGCCCGGTCAGTTTCACGCCCCAGATTTTGGGCATTTCCAGGTAGAAAGGTTGCCCGGCCATCGCGATTGCAACGTCCAGTCCGCCTGCGCCAATGGCCAGCATACCCAACGATCCCGCAGCAGGCGTGTGACTGTCAGAGCCCAGCAGGGTCTTTCCGGGCACGCCGAAGCGCTGCATATGAACCGGGTGACTGACCCCGTTACCGGGCCTGCTGAACCAGACACCATAACGCTGGCAGGCAGATTGCAGGAACAGGTGATCGTCGGGATTCTTGAAATCGGCCTGGATCAGGTTATGGTCCACGTATTGAACTGAGACATCTGTTTTAACGTGGCCAAGGCCCATCGCTTCCAGTTCCAGCATGACCAGTGTACCGGTCGCGTCCTGGGTCAAAGTCTGGTCGATGCGGATGCCAATTTCCTGCCCGGGTTTCATTTCACCAGAAAGCAGGTGGCTCTTGATCAACTTTTGTGAAACATTCATTCCCATCTTGCACTCCTAATCTAAATCGGAATTTTTACCGTAACTTTTAAAACCTTCAACTTCGATAAATATTTGCCTGACGTTCGGATAGTTTTTGTGGATCTGTATCTCAAGCTCATCTACGACCTTGACCAATTCGGAGGCTCGCAGATTACCATGGAATTGAACATCAAGGTTCAACAAAATTTCATTCGGACCAAAATGCATGGTCAGAGGGCGACGCAGCTTATCGACGGCGGGATGACCCTGGACCAGTTTGCGAACGCC